>JBMSJH010000033.1:0-13398 GCA_049418705.1 Aquirufa sp. | reverse complement strand
TATTCGTACGGTAGTGGCTACAAAAGCGACTCAATCGAATAAGGACATCGTGAATGCGATCGTTGAGAACCAACAATCGAACTTCTTATCGACTAGATTTATCTTGTAATCTAGGGATTTAGATAAATAAAAAGGCCAGCGCTTTCGTGCTGGCCTTTTTTATGGTTAAAATAAATTATTTCAAAGCTGCTCTTTGGGCTTTAACCGCAGGATCAGTAACAAACTCATCATAGGTCATTAACTTGTCTAATTGACCTTTAGATCCGATTTCAATCACACGATTAGCCACCGTATTCGTTAATTGATGGTCATGGCAAGTAAACAACATCGTTCCTGGGAATTCAATCATACCATTGTTCAAGGCAGTAATTGATTCTAAGTCCAAGTGATTCGTAGGCTCATCAAACAACAATACGTTTGCACCTGATAACATCATGCGCGAGAACATACAACGTTGTTTTTCACCTCCAGAGATTACGGTACACTTTTTCAAGGCCTCATCTCCTGAGAATAACATACGACCTAAGAAACCACGGATGAAACTTTCATCTTTCTCCGTCGAATATTGACGTAACCAATCCACTAGATTCAAGGAATCATCCTCGAAATATTTGGCATTATCATTAGGCAAATAAGTCTGTGTCGTCGTTACTCCCCACTTAAAATCACCTTTAAAATTCGTGTTTTCACCTGCAAGGATATCTAATAAGGCGGTGATGGCTAAGGAGTCCTTAGCTAATAAGGCCACTTTATCCCCTTTGTTAATGGTAAACGAAAGATTTGTAAATAACGGAGCGCCATCTTCTGTAGTAGCTGAAAGGTTCTCTACACTTAATAGTTGATCGCCGGCCTCTCTTTCAGGCTTGAAATTAATAAATGGATACTTACGAGAAGATGGCTTGATGTCATCCACTTGCAGTTTATCCAACATTTTTTGACGAGAAGTCGCTTGTTTCGACTTCGCTACGTTCGCCGAGAATCGACGAATAAATTCCTCTAATTCCTTGCGCTTTTCATCCGTCTTTTTGTTTTGATCCGCACGCTGACGAGCAGCTAATTGTGATGATTCATACCAGAAAGTATAGGTACCACCATATAATTGAATCTTGCCAAAATCTAAGTCAGCGATGTGTGTACACACATTATCCAAGAAGTGACGATCGTGAGAAACCACGATCACCGTATTTTTAAAGTTCATCAAATAGCCTTCTAACCATAAGATGGAATCAATATCCAAGTTATTTGTAGGCTCATCTAATAACAGAATATCCGGGTTACCAAATAAAGCTTGAGCTAATAAAACCTTTACTTTGTCAGATCCATTTAAATCTTTCAACAAAGTATAATGTAAATCCGCAGAGATACCTAAACCACTAAGCAAGGAACCTGCTTCAGACTCCGCTTCCCATCCATTCAATTCTGCAAACTCTGCTTCTAAATCTGCCGCTTTATTTCCATCCTCTTCTGTGAAATCCTCCTTCAAATAAATCGCATCCTTCTCTAACATAATGTCATATAGGCGTTTATTACCCATAATGACCGTCTGCAACACTTCTACCTCCTCGTATTCGAAATGATTTTGCTTCAAAATCGACATACGTTCTCCTGGATTCATCGAAACAGAACCTGTTTGCGATTCAATTTCACCCGATAAAATCTTTAAGAAGGTCGATTTTCCGGCCCCATTTGCACCGATTAAACCATAACAGTTACCCTCGGTAAACTTGATATTCACTTCTTCAAAAAGAACTCTTTTCCCAAAACGTAGGGACACATTAGATACTTGCAACATAGGAGCTGGATTAAATAGGGTGCAAAATTACTAATTTTGAAGGCGATTATCATATTTTTTTTGCAATTTCGAATCGAATATTAGACTATGGATCCTTCGATTTCAAGTGAAACCTTGCAGCTTCGACTAAGTGCAGAGAATTTTCGGGAGCAATTACAAGCTCAACCGAAGAAGGATCCCCGTATTGTTTCCGTTCAGATTGAAATCTCCAATGAACATTTCTTACTCATTCCGCAGAGCTACGATTCGGTCACTTATCGCTTAGGTTTTTTAGAGAAAGCGCTGGGAGAACATGCCTTGGTGGGAAAAGAGATTCACGTTCAACCCATAGAGCAGGAAAGCGCTAATCTTGTTTTTTTAGTCCCTAGCGACTGGAAAGACCTTATTTCAGCGCATTTCCCCTTTGCGAAAATTAAATACACTCACCTGCTAGCAAAATGTTTAATCAAGAAGGAGCAGCAATTAACGCTGTTTGTATTCGGGAATTTAGCTTTTGCGAGTCTTTATCAGTCTCAAAAATTACAATTAGCGAATGTATTCCCCTTTGAAAGCTCCATTGAATTAGCCTTTTATTTACAATCTATCCGTGACGCCTTTTCATTAAACTGGAATTTGTATCCTCCCTTTTTGGTAGAAGGATCAGAAGAAATTTCAGATGCTCACCTTTATCAAATCCCTTATGTCTCATCCTAAAAAAGCATTTTTCCCTGGTTCGTTTGATCCATTCACGAAAGGACATGAAGATATTGTTTTGAGAGCATTAGCGCTTTTTGACGAGGTAATTATCGGCATAGGCCAAAACTCCTCTAAATCACGCTACTTCCCTTTGGATAAAATGGAAGAATATATTCGCAAGACATTCGAAGGAAAGCCTGTAAGTGTGGTGACCTATCAAAATCTTACAGCCAATGTGGCTCATGAATATGGAGCCAAATTTATTGTCAGAGGATTACGAAATACGACAGATTTCGAGTACGAAAACTCCATTTCACAAGTGAATAGACACATTCACAATGAACTAGAAACGGTATTCTTGATCACTTCTCCACATCTAGCTCCGATCAGCTCGACGATTATCCGCGATTTACACCGTTATGGAAGTCCTGTGGACCAATACCTCCCGTATAGCTTAGATTAATTTAGACTTCTCAATGACATAACGTATCGATGAATACGTATTTGTGAGCGCTTGAATTTGCTTCTTGTCATTTAGCCACTCCACCTTCTCAATTCCTTCTTCGGTTTGTGGGATTAATTTACCGGTAAAAGTTGTCTTCATTGCATACCAACGCGTTTTCTTCAAGACTAACTTGTTTTTGTGTGTATAGGTATGGTATGTAGTACAAATCTTATTACCTAACTCAGCTTTCACATTGCATTCTTCCTCCACCTCTCTAACGGCCGCAGTTTCGAATTTCTCGTTCTTCTCTAACTTTCCTTTTGGCAAATCCCATTTACCTAAACGAAACATCCACAACACTTCTTGCTGTTGATTAACTACCACACCCCCAGCTGCTTCAACTAAAGAATACATCTTGATAATGCGTGATTTATAGGTCTTACGATCGTCAACTATAATATAAAGCGCATGGAAATGAACACCAGATTTAGCATGAAGATTCATTAACATCTTCTCGACTTGCTCAATACTAGCATTAATAATACAGGTATGTCCACTGAAATTCTCCACTTTCAAGGGAGAAAGTCGAGCATCCAGGACTAAATCAAAATCCTCTTTAGATGGAATCGCACCTAACTCTTTCTTCTTCACGATTCTGATCGGTCGATCATCAATAAAAATTACCATCTTTTCAATTTTGTGAGGCAAAAATAGAATTAAATAGTGAAAGATAAACTGAATAAATTATTTTTGTAAATAATAATTAACAAACGCCCCTCATGCAAAATTTGACAATTCCACAAGAAGTAGCCCAACACCTTTTAAAGATCCAAGCAATTCAATTACGCCCAGATCAACCTTTTACTTGGGCATCTGGATGGAATTCACCCATCTATTGCGACAATCGCGTATCCTTATCTTTTCCAGAGGTTCGTACTTATATCAAAAATTGCCTTTCTGCCGCAGTTAAGGCTTATTTCCCTCAAGCTGATATCATCGCAGGAGTAGCAACAGCTGGTATTGCACAAGGTGCACTTGTATCAGATTTTTTAGATCTTCCTTTCTGTTATGTTCGTCCAGAGCCTAAAAAACATGGGATGGGAAATCAAATTGAAGGTAAAATTGAAAAAGGCCAAAAAGTGGTCTTAATCGAAGACCTCATCTCCACTGGAGGCAGCTCCTTAAAAGCTGCAGAGGCCCTACGTGAGGCTGGCGTTGAAGTATTAGGCATGGTAGCGATTTTTACTTACGGTTTCGAAATTGCGACTGAAAACTTCAAGAATGCTAACATCCCATTATACACGTTAAGTGATTATAATGCGCTTATTGAGGAAGCTGTTAAATTAGATTACGTGACGGAAACCCAATTATTAACACTTCAAGATTGGCGAATTTCTCCTAGCACTTGGAGAAAATAATCAAACCAACATATATCCATCACCATTTGTAGGCTGAATCATACCCATCAGGGCTAAGTTTAGCAGTATTAATGATAAATCCGTTTGCTCGATTTCCGATCGATAGGCTAAGTCGTTAAAAGACAATTGTCCTTCTCGGTGTAAAAGGGACAATACGGCGGACTCGTTTAAGGTAAATAATTTATTGCCTAAATCTGGGTGCAAAGCGAGTCTATCCGCTGCTTTTTGCCAGTTTAACTCTTGCATCAGATCTTCCCAGGAGGTGTAAATCATTGCTTTATTACTTCTGATAAGTTGATTGCACCCAATCGAGAAGGGGCGATTTAAACTTCCCGGTACAGCAAACACATTTCGATCATAATTAAATGCATAATCAGCTGTAATCAATGCCCCTCCTTTTTCTGCCGCCTCTACGATAACGGTAGCATCTGAAATACCTGCAATAATTCGATTTCGAACCGGGAAATGATAAGCTGTGGGTGGAATATGAGGTGCATATTCAGATAGAAGCGCTCCATTTTGCAAAATGGGCTGAACAAACGATCCATTTTCTACTGGATAAATATGCCTAAATCCGCCCGCTAAAACTGCAATGGTAGGTACCTGATTTTCTACACAAGCCTTGTGAAGCGCAATGTCAATACCTCTGGCAAATCCACTGACAAGAACAACCTCATCTTTTCGAGCAGCCTGAACGAGATTAACCGTCACTTTTTTACCCACATCACTCGCATGTCGCGTACCTACAACGGCAACCATCCGATGCGAATTTAAATCCACTGGACCCTTTTTAAAAAGAACCAAAGGCGAATCATAGAGATGTTTTAAACGTTGCGGGTAATCGGCATTTTCGAAATACAGAATTTCGACTTGATCTTCTTCGCAAATCAGAAACGTTTTGTAGGATTCCTCTAAAACAGCCGTAGCGAACTGATTGTAGGCTGCTAATCGAAATATATCTGTTAGATTAGGGTAAAATGAGGCTAGTTTGCGGCCTTTTACTGGACCCAGGTCAGGAAGATAAGTGAGAGCTATTTGATAAACTTGAGGCGGATATGTGGTTTTCATCGGATGATTTTTCCGAAACCTACGCTTATTCTAAGTCTAAATCTGCCTTCATCCCTTGTAAAAAATCACGAATATCAGTTAGTTGATTAATGATGTTTTGATGAGGATTTTTTTCTTTTCCTTGGAAATTTAAGGCTTGCTTTGCACCCTCGATGGTTAAGCCTCGTTCATCGATTAGATTAACTAAGATCTTGATTTTTTCGATGTCAGAGGGGGTGTATTTACGAATACCAGAACCGGCTCTTTTAGGAGATAAGTGAGGAAATTGAGTCTCCCAATAGCGAATCTTGGAGGTATTCACCTTGAAGATGGCTGCTACCTCTGAAATAGAATAATATTGCTTGCTTAATTCCATCAATAATTTTAAACCCAAAATGGGCTTCTTCAAAAAATAGACTTAATTTTGTAATTCCTTTTTACAGGTGCCTAAGTAAAACTACAAAGGTTCCTTTCATTTTACAATAAAACGCATGACCTCTTCTGAGATACGTCAACAATTTTTGGATTTCTTTCAATCAAAAGGCCATTTAATTGTCCCTTCTGCTCCTTTGGTAGCAAAAAATGACCCTACCCTTTTATTCAATAATTCAGGGATGGCTCAGTTCAAAGATTTTTTCTTAGGAAACGGTACGCCGCCATCGAAGAGAATTGCGGATACCCAAAAATGCCTTCGAGTTTCAGGAAAGCACAATGACCTAGAGGATGTAGGATTTGATACCTACCACCATACGATGTTTGAGATGTTAGGTAACTGGTCTTTTGGCGATTATTTCAAAAAAGAAGCGCTTACTTGGTCATGGGAATTATTAACGGAGGTATTTAAATTACCTAAAGACCGTATTTATGTTTCGGTCTTTGAAGGAGATAAAAAAGATGGCGTACCCTTCGATCAAGAGGCTTTTGATATTTGGAAAGCGATTGTGGGAGAAGATCGCATCATCTACGGTAATAAGAAGGATAATTTCTGGGAAATGGGTGAGACAGGCCCTTGTGGACCTTGTTCTGAGATTCACATCGACTTAAGAAACCAAGACGAGGTTGATAAAATTTCGGGTAAAAGTTTAGTAAACGCGGATCATCCACAAGTAGTGGAGATTTGGAATAACGTATTCATGCAGTTTGAGCGTATGGCAGATGGATCTCTTGTTCCACTTCCAAACAAGCACGTGGATACAGGAATGGGCTTTGAACGTCTATGTATGGCGATCCAAGGAAAGCAATCGAATTACGATACGGATGTATTCCAAGGTACTATTCAATATATCGCTGCAAAAAGTGGCAAGAAATACGGAGAAGAGAAATGGGCTGATATTGCGATGCGCGTGATTGCGGATCACATTCGTGCGATTGCCTTTACGATTGCAGATGGTCAACTCCCATCCAATAATAAAGCAGGTTACGTAATTAGACGTATTTTACGTCGTGCGGTGCGCTATGGTTATACCTATTTGGACTTCAAAGAGCCCTTCTTACACCTATTAATTCCGGGATTAGCACAACAATTCAAGGGAGTTTTTGATGAGTTAATCTCTCAAGAAGCCTTTGTCGCTAAAGTGATTTACGAAGAGGAAGTATCGTTCCTTCGTACGCTTTCGACGGGATTAATTCGTTTAGATAAATTGATGGAAGATTGCTCTGGCAAAGTTTTGTCGGGCGAAGATGTATTTGAATTAAACGATACCTACGGATTCCCAGTCGATTTAACAGCCTTAATCGCACGTGAGAAAGGATTGGATATCGATGAACCAGGTTTTAATGCTGCCTTAAAGGCGCAGAAAGAACGTTCACGCAAAGATGCGGGGGCAAGTGCAGAAGATTGGGTAATCGTCAATGAAGGTGATGAGGTTAGTTTCATCGGATACGATTCTAACGAAACGGAAACGCAGGTTTTAAAATACCAAAAGATTCAAAATAAAGCGGGTGTTCAATACAAAGTCGTATTAGAAACTACTCCTTTCTATGCGGAATCAGGTGGACAAGTGGGCGATACAGGGACATTAGAATTCCAAAAATCGGGTGTATCTCTATCCGTTGTTGACACGAAGAAAGAGAACGATTTGATCGTTCATATCCTAACTGATGCTCGCATCGAAAGTTTAGCTAGTGAGCCTGTAAAAGCGAGTATTGCTACCTTACGACGTCGTGCCATCACACATCACCATAGTTCTACCCACTTAATGCAGGCTGCTTTACAAGAAGTATTAGGCAAGCACGTGGCGCAGAAAGGCAGCTTAGTAAATGAAGATTTATTACGTTTTGACTTCTCTCACTTCCAAAAAGTGACAGATGAAGAAATCAAGCAAATCGAAAAAATCGTCAACGCGAAGATTGCAGAAGCGAAAAACAAAGGAGCTATGGCCTTGTTTGGCGAAAAATATGGCGATTTCGTTCGGGTGATTACCTTCGATAAAAACTTCTCAGTAGAACTTTGTGGTGGTACCCACGTACCTTCGACTGGAGAGATCGGTTTATTTAAAATCACTTCAGAAAGTTCTGTAGCTACAGGTGTACGTCGTATTGAAGCGATTACTTCGCAGAAGGCATACGAATTATTAAGTGAACAAGAAGCCCTATTGAACGAAATCAATGAGCTTTTAAAAGCACCTAAAGATCTAATTAAAGCGGTTGCCACTTTACTAGAAAACAATTCAAGCCTGCAAAAAACGGTTTCAGCTTATCAGCAGAAAGAGATTTCTGGCTTAAAGACTGATCTATTGAAAGAAGTGGTTGCTGGTCCTGTTTCATCGATCATCAAACAGGTTTCAGCACCTACGGCTGATGCATTAAAGAACTTGGCTTTTGATTTGCAAGAAAACCAAGACAACTTATTCGTTCTATTAGCAGCTGAGATAGAAGGAAAAGCTAGTTTAGCGATTTCTATTTCAAAAGCTTTAGTTGAAAGTAAAGGCTTAGATGCAGGAAAAATCATTCGCGAATTAGCGAAAGAAGTACAAGGTGGTGGCGGTGGTCAACCATTCCTAGCTACGGCTGGTGGTCAAAATCCAGCAGGCATTACTAAATTATTAAGTTTAGCGCCTTCTTATATCGCCTAAAATCAATGATTTCTATCCCCTTTTCTCCCTTTAATCAGGTAGCCAAACAGATGGACCTATGGGGCGAAAAGGGGATTCCTTTTGTCTTTTTGGTGGATTATAGCGGCGATAATGCCTGGGCAGGGGCTGAAGAAGAGGCTTTAAGATTAGGAATTACCTTTGCCATTGATGCTCCTGCTCTACCATCGGAACCAGTCCCTTTTCGAAAAAATCCACTCGCATTCGATGCCTATTTAGAAAAATTCAACCAGGTACAAGCTGGTTTACAAAGAGGGGATTCTTTTTTAGTGAATCTGACGGCAGAAACACCTATTGAGACAGAGCTGAGTATAAAAGAGATCTTCGAGCGAGCAGATGCTCCTTACAAGATTTTAGTACATGATTTGTTCACCTCCTTCTCCCCAGAAACCTTTGTTCGAATTCAAGGGAATGAAATTACTTCTTATCCCATGAAAGGGACTTTAGCCGTTTCTGAAACTAATAAAGAAGAGGATTTACGCCACGATTATAAAGAGAAAGCTGAACATGCTACCATCGTCGATTTAATTCGTAATGATTTAAGCCAAGTGGCATTCCCCATTCGAGTGGAGAAATACCAATATATCGAACGTGTGAAGACGCACACGGGGGAACTTTGGCAGATGTCATCCAAAATCACAGGTACATTAATGCCTGAATTTGAACGTAAATTCGGCTCTATTTTAGTGAAATTATTACCCGCTGGATCTATTACGGGTGCTCCAAAAAAAGCCACCATGGAATTGATAAAAAAAGCAGAACAGTATGAGCGCGGATTTTATACCGGAATTATGGGTAAATTTGATGGAACAAACTTCAATTCTGGCGTTCTCATTCGATTCATTGAAAAGAGCACAAAAGGACTGATGTATAAGAGTGGCGGCGGAATTACCGTCTTTTCTGAGGTTCAAAAAGAGTACAACGAATTAATTCAAAAAGTCTATCTCCCCTTCTAATATGTTTTCCTTTTTAGAAACTATCTGCATTCAAAACGGTCAAGCACAACACCTTGATTTTCATCAAATGAGGGTAAATGAGACCTTTGAGCAATTTTTCCCAGAATGGGAGCCTTTTGATGTGGAAGAATTAGTGGCGGATCAAGTCTTGCCAACGGAAGGAACACATCGATTAAGAATAACTTACCAGGAAGATCCAGAGACCATTGAAATCCTGCCGTACACGAAAAAAGAAGTCAAGCGATTCGCCTTAGTCGACACGGGAGAAATTGATTATGGTTTTAAATGGGCTGAGAGAGGTTTTTTCCAAACATTCTTAGATGCACATCCAGAAGCAGATGAAGTGATATTTGTGAAAGACGGGAGAATCCAAGATTGCAGTATGGCGAACTTAGCCTTTTTGAAAGAAGGCATTTGGTATACTCCGGAGGAACCCTTGCATTGGGGAACCACCAGAGCTAGATTAATTATTGAAGAAGAAGTAGAGGAAGCCGAAATACTCGTGGAGGAATTAGCCAACTATGAGCGTGTATGTTTAATCAATGTGTTCAGACCTTTATCTGTTGAAAACTCCCTTTCGGTAGCGGAATCTATTTTATAAATTAAATCATGAGCACCGAAAAAAGCCCTAGCTTTTTATTGCATCAAAAATTCCCTTTTGAACCTACGCCCTCTCAGGCGCAGCTCTTTCAAAAGTTAAGTGGATTTGTGCTTAATAAAGATGAATGGGCGGCGCTAACTTTTATCATCAAAGGTTATGCCGGAACGGGTAAAACGACCGTCATATCGAGCTTAATTAAAATTCTCCCTGCTTTTGGTTATAAAACCCAATTGATGGCTCCCACGGGTCGAGCGGCAAAAGTGATGGCGAATTATGCCAAAAAGAAGGCCAGCACCATTCACAAAAAAATCTACAGACAAGTTAGTAACCCGCATTCTGGCGCACTTAGTTTCCAACGCATGAACAATTATGCCACGAACACCGTGTTTATTGTGGATGAGGCATCGATGATTACGGATGAATCGGATTTTGGCACAAACAGCTTATTAACGGATTTAATTGAATACGTATTCACGAATCCGGAGAATGGACACACGGGTAATAAACTGATCTTCGTGGGAGATACCGCCCAATTACCTCCTGTAGGAAAAAGTTTATCTCCTGCCCTTTCGAAAGACTATATTTCCTCCGAATTCCACATGGAAGTATTAGATCATGAATTAACGGATGTCATGCGTCAGGATGTCAATTCAGGCATATTATACAATGCTACGGAACTTAGACAACTTTTATTAGCGAATTCTACAGCGATTAAATTCAACACAAAATCCTTTAAAGATATCTTCCGGATGACCGGCGAAAAGATGGAAGATGGGATGCATTATGCATTCAAGAAATTTGGCAAGGAAGAAACCATCCTGTTAACCCGTTCGAATAAGAGTGCCGTCCAATTGAATGAATTTGTGAGGCGAACGATTCTTTATCAAGAAGATGAAATATCGAGTGGCGATTTACTAATGATCGTGAGAAATAATTACCATTGGCTAGATGAAGATTCTCCGGCTGGATTTTTAGCGAATGGCGATTTCGTAGAAATCATGAAGATCAAACGGGAAGAAGAAATGCATGGGCAGCGATTCCTAGATGTATCCTTACGACTTTGTGATTACGAAGATCATCCTCCTATTGAAGCGAAAATCCTCTTGGAAACCTTGCATTCCGCAGAATCTGCCTTGGGTAGGGAGGCCAATAAAAAACTGTATGATTCTGTTTGCGAGGATTATGCCCATATCCCAAAGAAAAAAGAGCGGACGGAAGCCATCAGAAAAGATCCGTATTTGAATGCTTTACAAGTAAAATTCGCTTATGCACTAACGGTTCACAAATCCCAAGGGGGACAATGGTCTGCCGTATTTGTAGATCAGGGTTATTTAAAGGAAGATCAAATTGACCCAGAATACCTACGCTGGTTGTATACTGCCATTACCAGAGCAACACACGAGATATTCTTAGTCAATTTTCACGATCGTTTCTTTTAAAGATTAAACGTTGCCGCAACACCTGGATGGAATAGTTTACCATCATAGATCGTCAAGCCCTTATTTAAGGCTTCATTCTGAATACATGCTTCTGTCCAGCCTAAATTTGCTAGCAAATGTACATAGGGCAATGTCGCTTGAGTTAAGGCCATTGTAGATGTTTGCGGCACAGCTCCTGGCATATTTGCCACGCAATAGTGAACAATACCGTCTATTTCATAAATCGGATTCTCATGAGTCGTAGGTTTGCAGGTCTCAATGCATCCCCCCTGATCCACGGCCACATCCACTAAAACGGTACCTGGAGCCATCTTCTTCAAATCTTCTCGTTTAATTAAATGAGGCGCTTTAGCACCATGTAATAAAACAGCCCCGATTACTAAATCCACCGATGGTAATGCTTCTTGAATCGCATAAGAAGTAGAAAACTGAGTCGAAACATTAGCTGGCATCACCTCGTCCAAGTAGCGAAGACGCGCTAAATTCGTATCCATGATCGTCACATTGGCTCCTAAGCCTGCAGCCATCTTTGCCGCTTGTGTACCGACTACACCACCACCTAAGACTAATACATTAGCCGGTTTAACACCAGGAACTCCACCTAATAACTTACCTTTACCACCTTGTGGTTTCCCTAAGTAAAAGGCACCCACTTGAATGGCCATGCGTCCAGCCACTTCGGACATGGGTGTTAATAGTGGTAAACTACGATCGGCTAACTCCACTGTTTCGTAAGCGATGCATACAGCATCAGAACTAAGCATCGCTGAAGTTAATTCACGAGAGGCCGCAAAATGGAAATACGTAAATAGTAATTGATTCTTTTTGATCAGCGGAAACTCGGCTGCTAAAGGTTCTTTGACCTTTACTATCATATCAGCTATCGCATACACTTCAGCAGCTGTAGCTAAAATAACCGCACCCGCTTCTATATATTGTGCATCTGTCAGGCCGGAACCCTCTCCTGCACTCGCTTGTACATACACTTGATGTCCATTAGCGGTTAAACCTTGAACACCTGCCGGAGTTAAGCCTACCCGAAACTCCTGAATTTTAATTTCTTTTGGAACACCTATGATCATAACGATAGTTTTAAAAAGAAAGGCCACCGAAAAAAATTCGCTGGCCTTTACCTTTGATGAAGTATAATACAGTACAAATATAGAATAGACAACAAAATATCTTGCATATAACCATATAATAAGTAATATTTACTACAATTATTTAATATAGCAGAAATAAATACGATAGAGCTGTATCAATTTAGCAATAATCAGAAAACTTTATGGCAAAAAACTCGAATCTTGATGAATTGGATTATAAAATCTTACATATCATACAGAATGATAGCCAAAAAACCCTGAAAGACATTTCAGAGCAAGTTAATCTGTCCCTAAGCCCTACCCATGATCGCATCAAACGAATGGAATCCGATGGCTATATCCAGGGCTATGTGGCTTTATTGAATCGAAAGAAATTGAACTTGGGACTCGTTGTTCACTGCCAAGTGACCTTAGAGAAACAAAATCGAAAGAACTTTAGTGAATTTGAGGCGGCCATTCTCAACTTCCCGGAAGTAACCTCTTGTCATCTAGTATCAGGAAATTTCGATTATTATTTAAATGTGGTCAGTGCGGATGTGGAAAGCTATAATCGATTTTACCAAGAAAAACTTGCCGTACTACCTTCTGTCGCTCATATCTCTACCCTATTTGTGATGGATGAAATAAAACAAACAACGGCATTGCCGCTGTAATTTTATATCTTTGTCATTCTATTTGGGATCGACCGGTTTTGACAGCTTATGTAGTCCGGTTGTAAGCACGTCGGGAGTTGTAGGCATTTCCTGTTAAAAAAACCTTCGAATTATAGCTGGCAATACTTCGTATGCCATGGCTGCTTAGTCTGATAGACTAACCAATTGCCATCGTTC
>JBMSJH010000032.1:0-13427 GCA_049418705.1 Aquirufa sp. | reverse complement strand
CTGATTCCGGTCATCGCTATTCTCGCCTATTTAAGCATTCCGAGTGCAAAACCTGTAGACGAAACGGGAGCAGATGTGGCGAAAATACGAAGCGATAAGGACGAAAACTTTCGCAACTCAGACGAATCCCCCATCAAAGATAAAGCCGCTTTTAAAGGCCTAAACTATTATCCCTTTAACAAAGAATACATCGTGGACTTTGTGCTAGAAAAAGCGGAGAAAGCCGAAACGGTAGAATTGAAAATGACGGATGGAACGACAGAAAAGTTGATTTTTTTTGGATTCATTAAGGCGGAATTTAAAAGCTTCACCCTGAAATTAAAATTATACCAGCACGAAGACGGCAATTTCTTCGTCCCCTTTAAAGACAAAACCGCCCCCACAGAAACCTATGGAGGCGGACGTTTTCTAGATTTACCCCTAACAAATGTAAAAAACAATCGGTTGCGGGTGGACTTTAATCTGGCCTATAATCCCTATTGTGCATACAACGAAGATTTCGCCTGTCCCATTCCTCCCGCGGAAAACACCCTCCCTATTCGCATAGAAGCAGGTGAGAAAATTTTTAATTAACCTGGTGCAACGAGGCAGCTCCAGATAAATCCTTACTAATCACTGGACTTCCTTTGTACTTCACATGGGATGCACCTGAGGCATCTACTTTTAAGGACTTCTGCACATGCACTTGAGCACTGCTTGCTCCAGACGCATCCACATCCACATTACGAGCGAAGAAATCCAAGGCTTTCAAATGACTCGCGCCCGAAGCTTCCACTTTTAAATAATCCGTGTGACCTGTTATTTTGCAATCTGAGGCTCCGCTTAATTCAATTTTCAGCTTATCTGCATGTAAGCCTTCGATCAAACCCTTAGAGGCTCCTGAAAAAACAAGTGACATTTCTTCTTCGTTTGAAAAACCTTGTAAATCCACTTTGCTAGCACCTGAGAAATCTCCTGAATTTAATCGTGGAAGGGTAATATTAATAACCATTTTGGAATGATTATTATTCCAGCTCCATTTCCATTTTCTTCCATAATCATACGAAATCTCCAATTTCCCCGCAGATGAGCTCACTTCTAATTCATCAATATCACTTTCCTTGCCTGTAACAGATACGGAATAAACGTTTCCTTTGTGCACATGCACCTCGAAGGCACTTCCTAGCTCAATGGAATTAAAATTAGCTACTTTGAATTTTTTAGTCACGATTGCAGGATCTGCGAAAGAACTAAATACAACTACTAAGGCGGCGAATAAAGACAGAATTTTTTTCATAGAATTTTTAATTTGTTGCTAGATGCATTCCGATTTCAATTGGTTGCACGGCTATTTAATCACGTTCCATTTATAACTCACACCAGCGCTCGCTTTATTAACGAAGGATGAGCTTTCGTATTTCTTTCCCTGTACGTATTTCGACGCATTTACCTCCATCTTAGCATATTTATCCAAAGTCACGTAGGCCTTGCTAACTGCAAAATCAGGTGCAACTAATTCAGCTGAATCGAAAAGAGCCGCGTTTAATTGTTCACCCCCACCTTTCAGTGTTAATGAGTGAAATCCGCGTAAAACCACATCGAAAGTGGACGACGTAAATCCTTCGATCTCGGTACTCGCATTACCTCCTAATTCCACCTTAGTTAATTCCGGCACCACAATCTCCACCTGGATACCCGGTTGAATTTTGTCCACAATTAATACGTTGTTTTCCACGTGAACCGAACTTTCTAAGGCCTGGTTTCCTTTGTACGTAATCTTTGGAAGATCTCCACGCGTGATTTTGATTTGCGATGACTCCGTATTCAAACCTTGAATGGAAGTAAAATTTTGCAAGTCCTTTGTAATCGTGAAACCTACTTTTTCATCGGAGAAGTCTTCGTCTTTCGACTCTTCGTCCGTATGCGGAATCCGGTTTAAGCAAATCAAGCCTTTGTCAGCAGAGAACGTCCATAAGGAACCAATGAATAAATCTTGGCCTTCTTCATGGAAGTATCCACCTTCTAACACATTGTCCATATAATAGGCAAAGTCGCGTGTCATAGAGAAAGATCTACCATAAGGAATCATAATCTTTACTTTCAAGCGTTGTGCTCTAAAACGGGCATCAGAAAGGCCAAAATGCGTATCAAAACGTAAGTCTTTCCCTTTTTGCAGGTAATTGTACTTGATCTTTTTGGCATTCGACTCCGCTTCCTTACGTGTTAAACCTTGAGACTTCGCATATTGAATCACTTGAATGGTTTTGCCATCATAGCCTTCTATTTCGATATTGGCCCGATTAAAACGTTCCTCGTTATATTCGTGGTTATCTTCATCGTCTTCAAATTCAAAGCCTAACTCTTCCACTTTCTCCCCTAACATCATCTGCCAGATCGTCTCATTATCTTTTTTATCGATATCTAACACATAAGTTGTTGAATCTGAAACCGCGATATCCTTCACTTGGTTGTAAGACGCCGAGCGTTGGAAATTACGGCCATAGAAAGCTGCAGCAGCGAATAAGCCCACCCATCCCACAATCACCATCGTCGTAGAAGCAATCTTGTAGGTCTTATTGTAGAATTTACGATTCGCTAATAAGGAAACCCCAGCGATTGCGATCGAAACGAATACGGGTAAGAAAGCCAAAACCAAGGAAGGTATCGCCCAGATAGGCAAATCTTTCGCGATTAAATAAAGTGGCAATGGTCCCATATGAACGAATTGTCCTTGATCAATCCCTGTGAAACCGAAGGTACATAAGGCCACTAAAGCAACGATAAAGGCAATCGCTAAAATCAACAAAATGATTCCCACGAAGATTTGAACGATCCAACGAATGATATTCAAAGGTCCTTTCAAAGCACTGAAAACAGTCGCAGCGATACGGAAAGGAAATAATAGCACCTTCGTTAACGCCTTCTCTTCTGTCTCATTCGGCTGAATACTCTTCTTAATATTGTTCTCAATATTTTCCAAGGTAATCGGCTCACCGGTCATCTCCATCTTATCCTTCATTGTTTTAGCCTCTGGAGTAATGGCTAAAATAACTAGATAAGCAATCACACCCGAGCCAAATAATCCAACCGATAAAACCGCTATCACACGCAATAAACCTACATCCCAACCCGTATAAGCTGCGATACCGGCCATTACTCCACCGATCACTTTTTTCTCCGGGTCACGGTAGAACTTGCGGTAGGATTTATCGTCATCTGGATTTAATTCTCCCGGAATAGCTGCCCAAAGAATAATGTAGGCCCAGAAAACGATGTTTCCTAAATGGAACAAAGGGAAACTAGCACTCAATAAGGCTAATAAAACCAATCGAACCCAGATCGGATCTACTTCAAAATATCGAGCTATCCCTGCCGCTACGCCACCTAATTTCTTACGAGTAATATCACGACGGAAAACTTTAGGGCCTTCTTCTGATTTAGGGGCTGTATAGCCTTCCTTCTTGTCTTCTTCCTCTTCCACTTGCTTGAAATCTGCAATGGTCCCTAAAGATGCGATCAAGGCATCCACGTGTGCTTGGGAAATGGCCTCGGTTTTCTCTGTTTCTCTGATGTTCCAAAACTTCTCCGCAATACTCGATTCAATATCAGCGATAATTTCCTTCGATCCCTCGAATGACGCGAAATACGCATGAATGGATTTTAAGTAAGCATCTAAAGTAGCGTAGGCGTCCTCTTCGATGTGGAAGACAAATCCAGCAATGTTAATTGATAAAGTCTTTTTCATGTGTGTTTTCGTTATGCCTGTAAGGAAGCGTTTGAGATTTGGTTAACGGAGGACTGCAATTCGTCCCAAGTTTCGGACATTTCTGTTAAAAATTCTTGTCCTTTTTCTGTTAATAAATAATATTTCCTAGGCGGTCCGGAGGCTGATTCGACCCAACGGTAGTCTAAAAAGCCCGCATTTTTTAAGCGAGTTAATAAAGGATAGAGCGTACCTTCTACGACCATAATCTTCGCAGAAGTTAACTCAGTTAACATAGTAGAGGCATAGACCTCCCCTTTTGAGATAATTTTAAGGATGCAGAATTCAAGTATTCCCTTCCTCATTTGCACCTTGGCATTTTCAATATCCATGGGTTATTTGTTTAATTTGGTAATGCAAATATAAACAAGGTACTATGTAATGCAAAGTACCTTAGAAAATTTATTTGGGAAATTGGATAAACGGTAGGTAATTTGTGATGAACGCACTCTTTTTAGGGTTGAGATAATTATGATTTTCAAAGAATTTTCCTTGCCTTTAGCCTTTTATAACCGGGACACCTGGTTGAAAGTAGCCTTTTTTGCGGTTAGCGTGGTGATGGCAGGTTTCTCTTTGTACTTCACTGATGGCTTGGTAACCAAGCTGGAGGAAAGGGAGAAACAGCAAATTGAATTGTATGCGGAGACCATTCGTTATGCGCTGACCAGTGATAATAACGCGGATATCAATTTCTTTTTCGAGCGAATCAAGAAAATCAATGAGAACAATACCATCCCTGTGATTTGGAAAGATGGTTCTGGTCACTTGAATTCCATCAATATTCCCATTCAGGAGACGCTTTCTACCGAGAAAAAACAAGAGATTTTAAAGCAGAAGCTGCAAGAGATTATTGCGGAAAACAACCAGCCCATTGAAATGGACATGGGTTTTCAAAAAGAATATATCTATTACGGCAATTCGAAATTGCTGAAATTATTGCGCTACTATCCCCTTTCTCAATTATTAGTCGTGCTGATTATCGGCTTTCTCGGCTATATATTTCTTTCGTATTCTAGGCGGGCTGAACAGAATCGCGTTTGGGTGGGTCTTGCGAAAGAGACAGCTCACCAATTAGGAACGCCGCTTTCCTCGTTGACTGCCTGGGTCGAATTATTGCGGAACGAGCCTCACATCAATCCGGATATTGTGGTGGAATTATCGAAGGATATTCAGCGTTTGGAGACCATTACCACCCGTTTTTCGAATATCGGATCTACGCCGGTATTGAAATTAGAGGATATAGAGGCCGTTATTCAAGCTTTTATTAGCTATTTGAAAATTCGTATTTCGTCCAAAGTCACCATCGAAATACATTCCTCTCTCGCTGCGAACCAAGAGGCGAATTTGAATAAATACCTATTTGAATGGGTAATTGAGAACATTTGCAAAAATGGAGTAGATGCGATGGGTGGCCAGGGTCAGCTGCGGATTGAATTAAAAGAAGGAAAGAATCAGGTCATTCACATCGATATATCAGATACTGGAAAAGGTATTTTAGCAAGTAATACCTCCAAAATCTTCTCCCCAGGCTTCTCGACAAAAAAACGGGGATGGGGTTTGGGATTAACCTTGGCTAAAAGAATCATTGAAAATTACCATCAAGGTAAATTAGTGTTGAAATCAACGGAGATTAATAAAGGTTCGACCTTCCGTATTACCCTCCCAAAACCAGCTTAGATGACAGATCCTAATATCGTTTTTGGCTCTGCCTTGTGCATCATATTCATCGGATATGCATTGAAAAGCGCCGGTTTCATCCAGGAACACGACGGAAAATCACTGTCAAAATTCTTGATGCACACCACCTTTCCCGCCCTAGTTTTCTCGACGATGATTCGGGTGAATATAACCTGGGATTTAATCTACTTGCCGTTGATCGCTATGCTATTCGGGATGTTCCTTTCCTTTTTAGCCTTTCATCTTTTCAAGCAGACAGAACCAGAAAATCGAGGCGTGATGACCATCGGGAGTGCTGGATTTAATCTAGGCATCTTTGCCTATCCACTGATTGAGGGGATTTTTGGAATTCAGGGTTTAACCTATGCCATCATGTTTGACCTCGGAAATTCGGTTGTCAATTTTTTTGTGAATTATGGGATGGGGAATTACTTCAGCAGAGGTCCTAAAAAAGACAACATCGCTGCTCATATTTTCAAACGCATTATTTCGCTTCCTCCCCTACAGGCCATGGTTTTAGGAGTCCTGGTAAATGTGTTACAACTTAAATTTCCAGTCTTTGCTTTAGATATTATTTCGACGATTGCCGCTGGAAATAAGCCCATCGTATTATTATTAATGGGTATCTATTTTAGCATTCGCTTGTCGAAGAAGTCGTATTTCCGTGTCTTCCAAGTGCTGAGCCTGCGTTATGCTATGGGTTTTCTCATCGGTGGCATCTGTTTTTATGCGCTGCCTTTCGAATTAGGCTTCAGGAACCTGTTGATGCTCTGCCTAATCTTACCCGTAGGTATGACGGTGATTACGTACTCAGATGAGTTAAACTTAAATACGCCACTCGCCGCGTCATTAGTGAATATTTCACTCGTGATTAGCTTTGTCATCATGTGGATCATGGTGAGTGTTTTCCACATGAGCGCGATTTAACCGATTTTTTTGGTAATTTTATGAAACATTGGCTTATTGAACTTGTTTAGTTCATAACCAATCCGCTAAAATTATGGTAGTCCCTTACAAGAATCAGTCCAAAGGAAAAAAAGAACAAGTCGCAGACATGTTCAATTCCATCTCCCACAAATATGATTTTCTGAATCATCTTCTGAGTGGTGGGATTGATATTATTTGGCGTAAAAAAGCCATCAAATTATTACAAAACAAGGGAATCAAATCCATTCTTGATATCGCCACCGGTACGGGGGATTTCGCGATTGAAGCACTTAAAATCAAGCCAGAGAAAATCGTAGGGATTGATATTTCAGAGGGAATGCTTTCTTTCGGAGTGGAAAAAATCAAGAAATTAGGCTACGATAAAATCATCACCTTGCAGAAAGGGGACTCAGAAAAAATCCCGTTCTCAGACAATAGTTTTGATGCTATTACCGTTAGTTTTGGGGTGAGAAATTATGAGACCTTAGACAAAGGCTTAAAAGAAATGAACCGCGTGTTAAAACCGGGAGGCCATTGTTTGATTTTAGAATTCTCGAATCCTAAGAGCTTCCCTATGAAGCAATTATATACGTTTTATTCGAAGTTTTGCCTGCCTGTTTTAGGAAAACTAATTTCCAAAGACCCAGCAGCCTATACCTACCTTCCTGAATCTGTTCAAGCTTTTCCTGATGGCAAAGATTTCTTGAAAATTTATGAGGAATGTGGATTTGTTAATACGAAATGGATTCCGATGACAGGTGGTATTTGCTCCATCTATCTAGGACATAAAAAAGCTAAAAACGCGTGAAAAAAGCACCTCTAATCGGTTTTATCCTTGCTTTTCTTTTGGGTTTTACTGCCCTAGGACAAGGAAAGAAATACATTCAATTGCACGATGAGTTTTATGATGAAAAACCGGTGCATTTCGGATTTATGTTTGGCCTAACCGGCAGCAATTATTATGCGAATGGCTTTCCGAGTGTATTAGTGAATGATGTGACGGGGGAACCACTTTCCTTAACCTCTCCTAAAACCTTCGGCTTCCAAATTGGCGGAATCGTTAATTATGCCTTGAGCAAACATGTAGAGTTGAAATCAGGCTTAAACATTGCTTTGTACGATCGTCAAATTCAATTCGCGAACGAAGACCTAATCTCAAGAGAATCCACTTGGTTAGAGATTCCGATGTTATTGAAATTCCGTTCGGTGCGTCGCCAAAACCACCGCATGTATTTGCTATCCGGTTTAAAACTAGGATTGGAGGCGAATGTGAAGAAAAAGAATACAGCTGTAACAGCAAATACTTCTGAGCTCTCTTTAGAATATGGAATTGGGTTCGAGCGTTTCTATCGATTCTTTAAATTCTCACCAGAGATTCGTATTTCACACGGACTAAATAATTTATTTGTTCCTCCTGGAACGACATCTAGTTATTCAAAATTAAGCCAATTGAACTCACACACAATTAGCTTGATTTTCAATTTCGAATAATTACTTCAGTCCTATTCTCGCCTTTTTAGGATCTACTACCGTTTCGAAAGAACTCACGGCAGAAACGCCAAACCATCCTGTGCCCTGCCACTTAGAGGTAGCATTTAAGTTCTTGATGTTAGTCGGAATATTAGCAGCCGGCCTAGAGAATAATCCCGCATTATTTAATTCTAATCGAGCCTGGGAATAGAAGTTAAACTCATCTTCTGAAATAGACCAAACCTCTACACGTATCTTATCATTCTCCAAGTATAATTGGGGAGAAATGGATCTGCGAATGGGTAGAATAAATAAAAGCCCATCGGTCATAGCTCCCTTTTGAAAACCGGCATCGTAGACTAGTGTTAGATTAATGGGATCATTTAATAATTGCCCATTTTTATAGGTCTTCACGCGGTAGCAATCGCCTGCACCACGCAAATCTCGCGCGTAAAATTGTGCATCATAACCATTCTTAGGACCATCTGATGCTGATTGACGGCCAGTGGCTTCGTCGTATTGGTATAAAAGAGAATCAATGGCTGGTACCCGGTTCATCTTCGCCTTTGCCGTGATTTGCTCATTCTGCCATTTTACGTTTAAGGTGAAAGTCGTACCCACATTTCCGATGCTTGGCTGAGTGGCACTCGGTTCCCACACATAAATACCACTTTGGGCCACTTTCTCTGTGAAGGTAAAACGATTACCTAAGGAGTCTGAAACTACTACCTGGGCACCGGTTATTTTAGGTGCGGTGCTTTGGTCAAAGTAGTCTTGTGATTGAGATAGAATGATTTTTTGGGCTGTTTTCTGATTCGTCAGCTGGGCTTCCACCACAAAGAAATGATCCGAATCAGGACTAGGTAAGGTCACCACCTCCTCGCATGAACTCAAAAACACCAATACTAAAAGGGCTAGGATTTGCTTCATCTTAAAAGGAGAAATTATAGGTAACTGCTGGAACAAAAGATCCGATGATGGATAATTGAACGGCCTCAGTTTGGACGGCATTATCTTCATTCGGACGCGTATAAATAGAGAATGGATTCTTCCGGTTGTAGGCATTGTACACCGAGAACACCCATTCTGAGCTTCCCTTACCGAATAGCGCTTTTTTATTCTTCTTCGTGGCGGAAATATCTAAACGATGGTAATCAGGCACCCGCACATTTCCACGTGTTCCTGGATTCGTTTGCGGATAGGCAATCCCATCATACACATATTTTTGAACAGGAATCGTGTAAGGAACACCGCTTATATAGGCAAAATTGGCTCCAAATGACCATTTATCTGACAACGCGTATTGGCCCACTAGATTTAGGGTATGGGTACGATCGTAGCGATTGGCATACCATTCATTATTCGCTAAGCCCTCAATTTTACGTTCAGTCCTAGCTAAGGTATAGCTGGCCCAACCTGTTAATTTACCCACGTTCTTCTTTAAATAGAATTCGATACCATACGCTCTACCCTTCCCGAACAATAAGTCTTTCTCAAAATAAGGGTTTAAAAATAAGTTCGCCCGATCCGCATAATCAATTTGATTCTGCATATCCTTGTAATAGACCTCGATGGACGATTCATAATTATTTCCATCTGGGCCAAAATTCTTAAACACCCCCATCGCCACCTGGTCCACAATTTGTGGCTTGATATTATTCGTGGAAGAGGTCCACACATCCAAAGGAGTAGAAGCCGCCGTATTCGACATTAAGTGAATGTATTGAACTAGGCGATTATAACTCCATTTTAGAGAGGTCGATTCAGTTGCCGTTATGTTCATGGCGAAACGAGGCTCCCAGTTTCCGTAGGTAGCCACAGTAGCCTCTGGATCAATTTGATTAATCTTTAACACATAACCTGAGGGATTTTCTGTACTAGGCGCTACTGGAATTCGGTCATAATATTCTCCATTCGCACTCTTATAATCATAATTTGAGTAACGAATACCGTATTGAATGGCCACTCGATTACTCAATTTCCAATCATGGCCCACATAAGCAGAAGCTTCCAAGCCTTTTTTATCTGCTTGTCCAAATTCACGTTTTTCTCCATTCGAAGTAGCATTCGCTTTTCCTGGCGTAAAATCATAAGTCAGCAATTGACCACCAAAAGTGATCGTGTTGTCCGGTCTCACATAATAGGTAAAATCAGGCTTGATACTTAAATTAACGATATTGGAAGTCCATTTAAAGGCATCGTTTGGTCGCTTATTTTCAATATCTGAATCCAACATGTAATCATAGTTACTGTAAAAAGCGGTCGCATTCAAGAAAAGTTTATTTGAAAAAACATGGTTCCAGCGGGTCGTCAGCGTCGTATTTCCCCAATCAAAGCCAAAACCTGTACCGAAGACATCTCGCCCAAAATAGCCCGACATGAAGACGGTATTTTTCGAGTTAATGGTATAGTTGACTTTGGCCGTCAAATCATAAAAATTAAACGAGGCATTCGCATTATTACCCGTTAAAAAAGGCTTCGCAAGAATATCAATGTAGGAACGACGCGCCGCCACAATGAACGAAGCCTTGTCTTTCACAATCGGAGCTTCAATGGACAAGCGGGAGAAAATCACCCCAATACCCCCATTCACCTCTAATTTCTTTGCATTACCCTCCTTCATCTTCACATCTAAAATCGATGAGGCGCGCCCACCATACATCGATGGAATACCACCTTTGAACAATTTCACGTCCTTTACCGCATCCGGATTGAAAACCGAGAAAAAGCCAAACAAGTGAGATGAATTGTAGACCGGCGCATCATCCAATAGGACTAAGTTCTGATCCACACCGCCCCCACGCACATTAAATCCAGAAGCACCCTCTCCTACCGTGGAAACACCAGGCAATAATTGGATGGCTCTCACTAAATCGACCTCCCCTAAAAGGGCAGGAATCTTGCGAATCGTCTTTATGTCTACCTTATTAACAGACATCTCAATCCCCTTCACGTTTTCGTCATTAGCACGTGCCTTCACTATGACTTCCGCTAATTCCTGTGAAGCGGGCGATAATTCTAAATTCAAAGTTTGAGCAGTAGCTGAAATTTGAATCGAACGCTCTATTTTTTTGTATCCCGAGGAAGAAAACACTAAAGTGTATTGACCAAGCGGCAAGGTTAAACTATAAAAACCGTACGTATTCGTGACGTTTCCGGTTTTTAATTCCTTCACAAAGACTGAGGCCCCGATCAAGCCCTCTCCACTCGTGGCATCTTTCATGTATCCACTTAAAGTGGATTTTTGTGCCCAAGAAAGGCTAGAAAAGGTCAGAAATAAGACTAGTAGTAGGTAGCGCATCTTGATTAAAACCCAAAGATACGCGAAAAGTTTTGGGGGTAGATTAAATAATTGATAAACGGCATTTGATATTATTTTTATATAATCAGTAATATAATTCCGATTATATAAAAATATTAAAAATTATAGTACATTTGTAAAAAACCTATTACAATGGATTTACACGTATTTGGGCAAATCATCCGAGAAAAAAGAAATGCCCTTGGATTAAAACAGGAAGAACTCAGCCTCCAAAGTGGCGTTGCCATCAAAACCATTCACAGCATTGAACTGGGCAAAGGCAACCCTGCCATCAAAACGATTATTCGCATTTTCGATGCACTTTCACTTGACCTATTAATCGTCGCAGCAAAAACGGCAAAAAAATAAGACCATGGAACAAGAAATCAGCTTTGAACGTATTCCAACTCACATTTATTCCGATTCTGATTTAGCTTCTAAATCAGTTGCAAAAGAAATTGCCGATCTGATTCGACAAAATAACCAAGCCGGTAAACCCAGTATTTTGGGACTAGCTACCGGTTCTTCTCCCAAGAAAGTCTACCAGGAATTGATCCGAATTCACCGAGAAGAAGGCTTGAGTTTTAAAAACGTCATCACATTTAACCTGGACGAATACCATCCAATGGAACCGGATTCCATTCAAAGTTATGTTCGTTTCATGAAGGAACAACTCTTTGATCATATTGATATACCGGTAACAAATTACCATTTACCGGATGGGACATTACCCTTAGAAAAGATTCCTGAGTTTTGCCGTGACTATGAAGCGAAGATTGAGCGACTGGGCGGATTCGATTATTACCTATTGGGTATTGGACGCAATGGCCACATTGGTTTTAATGAGCCTGGTTCTACGATCAATTCAAAGACGCGTCTGATGACCTTGGATATTGCGACGAAGATTGATGCCTCTCCGGATTTTGGGGGACTACAAAAAGTACCTAAGAAAGCGATTACACTGGGTATTGATAGTATCATGAAGTCCAAAAAGATCGTGTTACTTGCCTGGGGAGAACATAAAGCGGCGAGTGTAGCCAAAGCAGTGGAAGGAACAGTCACTTCGGATATCCCGGCCTCTTACCTTCAATTACACCCGAACGCTTCCTTCATCTTAGATGAAACGGCAGCCTCGATGCTCACTCGCATCAAGACGCCTTGGGTAGTGGATTCTGTCAAATGGGATCGCAATATGATCAAGAAGGCAGTTACGCATCTTTCTTTGACCCTGCAAAAACCCGTTTTAAAGCTTACTTCCAAAGATTATAATGAGCATGGCCTTTCGGAATTACTTTCCCTGTACGGTCAGGCTTACGAAATAAACATAGAAGTCTTCAACTACCTACAACACACGATTACAGGCTGGCCAGGCGGAAAACCGAACGCGGATGATACACACCGACCAGAACGTGCCTTTCCTGCCAAAAAGAAAGTATTAATCTTTAGCCCACACCCAGATGATGATATCATCTCGATGGGTGGTACTTTCCAACGTCTACATGACCAAGGCCATGACGTACACGTTGCCTACCAAACCACGGGAAACATCGCCGTGGCAGATGACGAAGCCCTACGTTTCGCCGAATTCGTGGTCGACTATAACGAGAAATTCGAAAGCCCGAACGCGAAAGCAAATCGCATCTATAAAGAGGCGATCAAGTTTTTAAAGAATAAACCCGATTCTGAAGTTGATATTTCGGCAGTTAGAGAGATCAAGGGACTCATCAGAAAAGGAGAAGCGAAAAATACCTGCCGTTTCGTGGGAATCAAAAAAGAGAATGCTCACTTTTTAGAAATGCCTTTCTACGAGACAGGAACCATTCGCAAGAGACCTATTGGTGAGGAAGACATCAAAATTGTGATGGATCTAATCGAAGAAATTCAACCACATCAAATTTATGCTGCCGGAGATTTAGCCGATCCGCATGGAACGCATAAAGTATGTTTGGATGCGATTATGGAGGCTGTAACTCGCCTGAAGCACCGAGAATACATGAAAAGCTGCTGGGTTTGGCTCTACAAAGGAGCCTGGGCAGAATGGGATATCGATCAAATCGAAATGGCGGTCCCGATGTCGCCGGATCAAGTATTCAAAAAGAGAATGGGTATATTCAAACACCAATCACAAAAAGATGGTGTGGTGTTCCAAGGAGACGATTCACGCGAGTTTTGGCAAAGAGCGGAAGAACGAAACCGAGCAACGGCTTCTATCTACAACGCTTTAGGCCTCGCAGAATACGAAGCCATGGAAGCCTTTGTTCGTTGGAAATTTTAATCTTTTAGGGCGGCAAACAAGATCTCCGCGGCATG
>JBMSJH010000031.1:0-13594 GCA_049418705.1 Aquirufa sp. | reverse complement strand
TGAATAAAGGCTTCTGCAATCGATTTATACGAATCTTTTAATTCAACGTATTTACCAATTAAACCGATATTGATCTCAAACTTCGGATTTTGTAGCTTCGACAAGAAATTAGTCCAATTTTTTAGGTTGGATTCTTTGTCGTTATAAATATCTAATTTGTATAATACGCGACTATCTAAGCGCTCTTCCTTCATTAAAAGAGGCACTTCATAAATAGTAGAGGCATCACGTGCTTCAATTACATCCGCCTCAGAAACGTTACAGAATAAACCAATTTTCTTCTTCATCTCCTGAGGAATTGGGTGTTCTGTTCTGCAAACTAAGATATCAGGTTGAATTCCTGATTCTGATAATTGCTTTACGCTATGCTGTGTAGGCTTTGTTTTTAATTCTCCTGCAGAGGCTAAATAAGGAATTAAGGTTAAATGAATAAACAAAGTGTTTTTCTCACCTAAATCCCATTTTAATTGACGTGCTGCCTCGATGAAAGGTAATGATTCAATATCACCCACACAACCACCAATTTCCGTGATAACGATATCATATTTTCCAGACTCGCCTAATAACATGATATTACGTTTGATCTCATCCGTAATATGTGGCACTACTTGTACGGTTTTACCTAAATAATCACCTCTACGTTCTTTCGTGATGACATTATGGTAAATACGGCCGGTTGTAATGTTATTAGCTTGGCTAGTAGGTGTATTTAAGAAACGCTCATAGTGTCCTAAATCAAGATCGGTTTCTGCTCCGTCATTCGTTACATAACATTCGCCATGTTCATACGGATTCAGGGTACCTGGATCGATGTTGATATAAGGGTCAAACTTTTGGATTGTACAGGTTAAACCTCGCGCTTGAAGTAGCTTGGCTAAAGAAGAGGCAATGATGCCTTTACCTAACGAGCTTGTTACACCACCCGTAACAAAAATGAACTTGGATTTCTTGGGATTCCCCTTGCCAGACATTCTTTTGTTTGTTTATTGGTTACGGGAAACAAAGATAGTGAAATAAAAGCATACCGAATTAATCCTATTTTTATTTTATCTTGCATTCTTAATAGAATTTGCATGAAGCCTCAACAAATTACGCTCTTTTCAGCCTCAGCTGGTTCAGGGAAAACCTATACCTTGACCATCGAGTATCTGAAGATGGCGCTCTCAGAGGTAGAAACGAAGGGTTATTTTAGACGTATTCTGGCTGTCACTTTTACCATTAAAGCGGCTGAGGAAATGCGTCAAAGAATTTTGCAATTTTTATCTGGAATTGCTGATTATCCTAGTTTTCAGGCTACATCGGTTGAGGATCAGCCTAAGTTTGTCTCCATTCTAACAAAAATTCAGCAAGAATTAGCTGCCGATGGTATTGATCTATCGAAGGAAGAATTAGCTTTTCGTGCTGCTACTACTTTACAGCAGATACTTCAAGATTACGGTTTGTTTTCTGTGATGACCATTGACTCTTTCGTTCAGCGTTTGAGCGCGTCATTCATAGACGAATTAAATCTGCCTAACCAATATGAGATTTTACTTGATTCAAATAATTTAATTCATGAGTTAATTAATCGATTACTGGATCAGGTGAATAATTCTGGGGATGGAGAATTAAGTGATTTAATTCTATCCTTCGCAAATCAAGAAATTTCTGAAGGTCGCAATTGGAATCGTATGAGGGATAGCTTGCATAGCTTTTTAAAAATCACCCTTGATGAGAAGTTTCTTAAAATTGAACCTCAGATTGGTTCATCGACTGTTCGTGATTTTCTACATCTAGAGGATCAACTACGCTCGTTGAATAATCAGATGTTAGAGGAAGTAAAGCAAATTGCGGAAAACTTCTGCGCTATAATTGCCCAAATGAATCTAGATGATTCCCTCTATTTTTATGGTTCAAAAGGCCCAGTGGGAATTATGAAGTCTGCGGTGTTATCACCCGAATTAGCAGATAAGTCCTATAGTTATTTAAAGACTGCCATTGAGAAAAATACTTGGTCCTCTGGAAAGGCAAGTGCGGTAGATAAAGCGTTAATTGAATCTAATTCGGCAGAATTAAGCGCTTTAGGCTCACAGTTTCTTGAATTACAATCGCTTTATTCTAAGCGCTACCGTTTTTTAAACTGGGTACTTAAAGATTTGAAGAAGATTGCCTTGTTGAATCTGATTCAGCGAGAAATGCGTCTTTACCAACAAGAGAATTCAGCGATTCCTATTTCAGAGTTTTCTAAAAGAGTCTATGAAGTAATCTCCACCGATCCGATTCCATTCATTTATGAAAAATTAGGGGATCGCTATTTTCATATTTTCATCGATGAATTTCAAGATACGTCCATTTTGCAATGGAAGAATTTCATGCCACTCATCGAAAATGCGACATCCATCGGAAAGCAAAGTTTATTAGTAGGAGACGCAAAGCAATCCATTTACAAGTTTAGAGGAGGAGAGGTAAGTTTGATTGCTTCTTTGTCGACTCAGAATGCCGACTTGGTAAGCAATCATTTTGAGGAGGATAGCTTAGACGAATCTCGATTCTCTTATTTATTGAATCAAGTAAGCCCATCCTCACTAGCTGATAATTACCGAAGTGCGAAAGAAATAGTCAACTTTAATAATGACTTCTTCGAATCATTAACCACAAACGAACAGGTTAATGCGTTATGCCCATTGATTTCTCCTTTGTATGGCAATAATTTGAAACAAAATCCGAAAATTCCGTCAGCTGAATTAAATGGAACGGTGGATCTTTTGGTATATCATAAATCGAAAGAGCCTACAGGTTATACAGAGCCAGAGAATGAGTTTATGTTAAGTCAGGTCATCCATTTGATTCAGCATAATCGAAAGCTCGGTTTTGATTATCAAGACATAGCTATTCTAACACGTAAGAATAAGCATTCTCGTTTTCTAGCGTTGCGTTTAAAAGAAATAGGGATACCTATTATCTCATCTGACTCACTTCTAGTACACTATTCTCCATTAGTAGGATTCATTTTATCTTATCTGTCCCTACTCGAAAACCCGAAAGAGAACCTCTTTTTCTATGAATTAGTCTATCAATTTGCAGAGATTCGAGGCAAGGTGATTAGTGAAGCTGAATTAGAAAATCTAAGTAGCTATTCCAATAGTTCTGCACTTTCCAATTCAATACTATATTTTAAAGACCAAGGAATTGTAGTTCCAGAATTTATAGATCTACTTCAATGGGTATATGAGTTAATCTCCGTATTCGACTTGTTAACTAATGAGGAAGGGCAAGATTACTTATGGAAGTTCCTGGATATTTTAAATGAGTATGTTTTAAATAAGGATAAATTAACGGCCGGATTTTTGACCCACTTTAATCAAAACAGAAACAATTATTGTATTACTAGTGATTCTGAGGCAGATGCTGTAACTATTTCAAGTATTCATAAATCGAAAGGATTAGAATACCCAGTGGTCATTGTGCCCTATGTTAATTGGACTTTTCAAGCTGAATCTGAGCGTATTTGGTTTGATATTAATCCAGATGAAACTTCAACTGTATTAGGAGAGGAGACACTGAATTTACCACCCATTTATGGACGTGTTAATTCAAGTGAAATATTACCATTTTCTTCCTTATCAAATGCGGCAAAGGTGGAGAAAGAAGCTATATTTTTAGATGCCTTAAATATGTTATATGTGGCCACCACAAGGCCTAAACAATCTTTGCATCTTCTTTTAACTGTTCCTGAGGCTGATATGCATTCAAGGACCATTGCCTCTTTTGATCAATCCGTAGGGAAGCTTTTATATCAATATGCAGAAGACAAGGGGACAAAAATAGATTTACCTGAATATTTGCAAATTGATTCCTCTTTGGCTTGTTCTTATTATACCTTCTCCGATTCAGTTGTTGTGCCCAATTTATCGAGAGAGGAGGTAGCAAAACAGGCTAAAAATATTCAATTACAGGTTAAAATAGCTGATCAAGCCATTGCATTACGCGTAAATTCAGCCAAAGTTGACTTATATACCGCTTCATCGACTAAAAGAGAAATCGGTAATCGCCTACATGATTTATTAGCCCAATTGCCTGATTTTGATGCTTGGCAGGAAGTAAAGTCAAAATCAAAGGTTGATGTATCTCTTATTGATGAGTTATTTAAAGATTCCAAGGTGCAGGGATTTTTCAAGAAAGAAAATTTAGCTTTTAAAGAAGTGGATTTGCTTTGTCCCGATGGATCGATTGTAAGACCCGATCGGGTGAATCGGGTAGGTGATGCCTTGCAAGTCATTGATTTTAAAACGGGTAAGTCAAAACCAGAGCACGATGAACAAATTGCTCGCTATAAACAAACCTTACAATCCATGGGCCATCAAGTGACGGAGGGGGTTTTAATTTATCTCGAAACAAAAGAATTGCGCTATGTATAAGCGAATTTTAGTCCTTTTTCTGTTAGTCATTCTAGTGGATTCTTGTTCTTTCGTCAAGAGGATGTTTCACAAGCCTGGCTCATCTTATTACAGCGCTAAAGAGATTAAGGCGATTTTAAAAGAAGCAAGAAAATACAAAGGAGTTCCTTATCGTACAGGTGGTATGGATACAAAGGGGATGGATTGCTCTGGTTTATTATTTATAGCCTATTCATCGAATGATTTCAGTATACCGCGTGTTTCCGCAGACCAAGCTAAATTTGGGGAGGAAATTAGGCTTCAAGATATTCAATTAGGAGATTGGGTATTCTTTGCGACAGGTAAGGTAGGGTTGATTAATCATGTGGGTCTAATCACAAAAGAAAAGCCATCTATTAGTTTTATACATGCAAGCACGAGTTACGGAGTTCGTGAGGATTTATTATTCCAAAAGTTTTGGCTAGATCGCATTGTTAAAATTATCCGTCCATATAAAAATTAATATGGATTTTAGGCTTTGATGTTCTATTTTTGCATTTCTTTTTAAAAATCTATGTCGAAAAAAATTGTAATTATTGGTGCTGGTGGAGTAGGTAATGTCGTAGTAAAAAAATGTGCGATGAACCCTGCTTCCTTCTCTGAGATTGTTTTAGCTTCTCGTACACTATCTAAATGTGATGCCATTGCTGCTGAATGCGCTGCTATCGGTTTACCGACAGCTGTAAAGACTCGTCAAGTGGATGCAGATAATGTACCTGAATTAGTAGCTTTATTTAAAGAAGAAAAGCCATTTTTAGTGATTAATGTGGCTTTGCCTTACCAAGATTTAACGATTATGGATGCTTGTTTAGAAGCGGGTGTTCATTATTTAGATACGGCGAATTACGAGCCGAAAGACGTAGCCAAGTTTGAATATTCTTGGCAGTGGGCTTACCAAGATAAATTTAAGAAAGCGGGTTTGATGGCTTTGTTAGGCTGTGGATTTGACCCAGGAGTTACGGGTGTATATACGGCTTACGCTAACAAGCATTATTTCGATGAGATGCATTATTTGGATATCATTGATTGTAATGCAGGAGATCACGGAAAAGCATTTGCAACGAACTTCAATCCGGAAATTAATATTCGGGAAATTACGCAGAAAGGAAAGTATTGGGAGAATGGGGAGTGGATTGAGATCGAGCCGATGTCGATTCATAAGCCGATTGATTATCCGAATATTGGGCCTAAAGAATCCTATGTATTATACCACGAGGAATTAGAGTCATTAACAAAGAATTTCCCTACGCTTAAGCGTGCGCGTTTTTGGATGACATTTGGTCAAGCTTATTTGACCCATTTAGAAGTACTTCAAAATGTAGGAATGACTTCCATTGCACCTATTAAGTTTAATGGAATGGATATTGTTCCTCTAGAATTCTTGAAGGCAGTTTTACCAGAACCGGGGACATTAGGAGAGAATTATTCAGGCCAAACGTCTATTGGTTGCCAAATCAAAGGTATCAAGGATGGTAAGGATGCCACGTATTATGTTTGGAATAACTGCCATCACGCAGATTGTTATAAAGAAGTACAGGCACAAGGAGTAAGTTATACAACGGGTGTACCAGCTATGATTGGAGCTTCTTTAATGATTGATGGTTCTTGGTTTGCTCCAGGCGTATTCAATGTGGAAGAATTTAATCCAGATCCATTTATGGAATTATTGAACATCCATGGTTTACCTTGGGATGAGCAACACAACATCACTTTACCGCACGAATATTAAGATGAATTATTATCCTTCGATTCCATCTCCTTGTTATGTATTGGAGGAAAATTTATTGATTTCTAATCTGGAACTTTTAAAAAGAGTTCAAAAAGAGGCTGGAATTGAAATTATTTGTGCCTTAAAAGGTTTTTCCTTTTATCATGAATTCCCCTTAGTTAAACAGTACTTAGCTGGAGCTACGGCTAGTTCATTGCACGAAGCTCGCTTAGCTTTTGAGGAAATGGGTGTTAAACCTCATGTGTATTCACCGGCCTATTTAGAATCTGAGTGGGCTGAATTAAGTTCTTATGCAGGTCACATTACCTTCAATTCACTTAATCAGTATCATCAGTACAAAGAGCGTGCTTTAGCAGCAGGCATTTCCTGTGGATTACGCATTAATCCTGAATATGCGGAGGTGGATACCGATATGTATAATCCATGCATTGCCGGTTCTCGATTAGGTATTCGACGTTCAGATTTAGGGATTTTACCAGAGGGGATAGAAGGATTACATTCACATACGCTTTGTGAGAATGATTCGTATGTGTTGGAAAGAACCTTAGCCGTTATTGAAGAGAAATTTGGGGATCTACTTCCGTCTTTGAAATGGTTAAATCTAGGAGGCGGTCATTTGATTACGCGGGCAGATTATGATGTCGATCATTTAATCGGTTTGCTGAAAGGATTTCGTTCTAAGTACCCTAATTTACAAATTATTCTAGAACCGGGATCAGCTGTAGGTTGGCAAACCGGATTCCTAAAATCTACCGTACTTGATATTGTCGAGTCTGCAGGGATTACTGTAGCCATTCTAGATGTTTCCTTTGCGGCTCACATGCCGGATACCTTAGAAATGCCTTATAAACCTCGTATTAGAGGAGCTAACTCTGAACCTGAGAAAGGAAAGCCTACCTACCGTTTTGGAGGTATGACTTGTTTGGCTGGTGATTTCTATGGAGATTATTCCTTTGAAATAGCACTTCAAATAGGAGATGAAATCATCTTGGAAGATATGATTCATTATACGATGGTGAAAACGACCACTTTTAATGGTGTTAATCTACCTAGTATTGGAAAAATAGATGCAGCAGGTAAATTCCAGCTATTTAAATCTTTCGGATACGAATCGTTTAAGGATAGATTGTAAGAGTGGAGAAGATCGGTCTCGAACCGACGACCTCTTGCATGCCATGCAAGCGCTCTAGCCAACTGAGCTACATCCCCATTAAAAATTGACTTTCACACCTACACCTCCTTGAATATGCAAGAAGAAGGGATTGGGTAGTAATTCGGTGTACAAGCCTAATTCGGCAAAGAAGGATAGGTTAGGGGCGTCTATTGGGAAATACTCTAATCCTGCGATACTGGCCGCACCTAGGCCTCTTTTTGTTTCAGGATAAACCGAATTGTCTGAAAATAGATTTCTAGAAACAAATTGCGGGCCAGCGCCATAATAATAATGTAAATCAGAATTTACTAAAGTAGGTCGATGCCATAAATACAAGGCATTGAGAGAGAATCCTATATTTTGAAAGGAACCATTTTGATACGAACGATTCGTTCCCCAAAGTCCTCCATACGTCCCAAAATTAAATTCAACTGCATTTTTACCAGAGGGTAAATAGCGTTTTATCATAAATCCACCCGGTTCTCCGACTCTAAATCCCGCAGCCCAATCTTTCATTTGTGCCTTTGCCACAGTGAGGCTGCAGCATAAAAACAAGAAAAGGACTATACGTTTTAACATAATTATGCGTCGTAGAATTTAGAAATTAGATCAACTAATTTATCGTTTTCTTCTGATAACCCAATCGTAATTCGAATAGAATCTTCACATAAAGTAACTGTACTTCTATTTCGAGTGATTAATTTCTCTGAAATCAAATAGTTAAATAGCTCATTCGATTTCTTAAACCGAACTAAAATAAAATTAGCGTCCGATGGATAAATTTGAAGGACCTCTGGAATTTGTCCTAAGGAATCTATTAAACGTTTTCTTTCTGCCAATAGCAGAGAAACCGTATCCTCTTTAAATGAGGTATTGGCTAACGCTTTTATCACAATTTCTTGTGTAGCTCCACCGATATTATAAGGAGGCTTTATTTTATTTAATAGACCGATAATAGTGGGATGCGCAAAGGCCATTCCTAAACGAAGGGAGGCTAATCCGTAAGCTTTAGAAAGTGTCTGCATTACAATTACTTGCGGGTATTTCGCTAATTCCTGAATAAAACTAGGCTCATCAGAGAAATCGATGTAGGCTTCATCAATGATGACGAATCCTGTTGTAAAGGATTCTATCAAGGTGTAAATATCTGTGCGATTTAATTTATTCCCTGTGGGATTGTTAGGAGAACAAAGAAATAGCAAACGCGTATTGGAATCGATCGCTTTCAAAATACCAGCCACATCTAACTGGTAATTCGTAAGTAGACTTACTTTTCGCTGTTCAATGTGGTTAATGGAAGCGCTAACCTCGTACATTCCATAGGTAGGAGGGCAAAGAATAATGTTGTGAATACCTGATTGACAGGTCATTCGCATAATTAAGTCGATTGCCTCATCAGACCCATTTCCTAAAAATATTTGATCAACATTGCACTGTTTGATGGCCGCTAATTGCTCCTTAATCGTTAATTGCAAAGGATCTGGATACCGATTCCATTTTTCTGGAACGCCGGAACCCATTGGATTTTCGTTGGCATCTAAAAATACACCCTCTTTACCTTTAAATTCATCTCTGGCGGACGAATAAGGTTTTAAGTTCCAAATATGTTCTAATATGAAGTTCTGAAAAATCATTTTAATCGTACTTTAACAGCGTTAGCGTGGGCTTGAAGTGATTCTGCTTCAGCCATATCAATGATTGTGTTGCCTAAATGGCCTAAACCTGCTTTACTGATGGATTGTAGTGTGATTTTCTTAGTGAATGAATCTAGGTTTACTCCTGAATAAGAGCGCGCAAATCCATTTGTAGGTAAAGTGTGGTTCGTTCCTGAAGCATAATCACCTGCTGATTCTGGGGTATAATTTCCTAAGAAAATAGATCCTGCATTCCTGATTTGATCTGCGAATGCTTCTGGATTCTTGCAGGCTAGGATCAAATGCTCAGCAGCATATTCATTTAATAAATCAGCCGCTTCTTTTTCTGTTGCTACTAAAATGAATTTTGAATTCAATAAAGCCTTTTCAGCTAATTCTCTTCGAGGTAATTCTTTTAGTTGATGCTCGATTGCTAGAAAGGTTTCCTGAATAATTCTTTCGTCTGTGCTCACTAGGAAGACTTGTGAGTCAATTCCGTGTTCTGCCTGTGAAAGTAAATCAGAGGCAATAAAGGCTGGAACCCCTTCGGAGTCTGCATAAACGGCCACTTCAGAAGGACCAGCAGGCATGTCGATGGCAGTGCCTAATCGATTAGCATACATTTTAGCCGCCGTAACATATTGATTACCTGGCCCAAAGATTTTATACACCTTCGGTACACTTTCCGTACCTAGAGTCAATGCTGCAATCGCTTGAGAACCTCCCACTTTAGCCATCTTAGTAACTCCACAAAGTTTGGCAGCATAAAAAATGGCAGGATGCTCTGCCGGCGTACATAAAACCACCTCTAGACAACCTGCAATCTTAGCAGGAATAGCTAACATTAATACGGTGGAGAATAGGGGAGCAGTACCTCCAGGAATATAAATGCCTACTTTATCAATACCTGTCGCTTTTTGCCAGCAGACAACGCCTGGATTTACCTCAATCTTGGTTGAAACTAATTTTTGAGCGGCGTGAAAGGTATAAATATTATCATAGGCGTGTTTAATCGCTTTCTGTAAATTCTCCTCTGTTTTGGCTGCGAATTGATCAATCTCATCTGGCGTGTAGAGTATGGAATCAATTTGACGATTCTCGTAATTCTTAGTCAATTCACGAAGTGCCGCATCGCCTTCTGTTTGTACTTTTTGAAAAACACCTTCAATCAAACTACCCAAAGCAGCTTGCTCTAAGGCCGGTCTTTCGCAAAGACGAGCATAATCTGACGGTGAAGGATTTTGAATTTGATTAAACATGATTATAGAATCATTTTTTCAATTGGTAATACTAAAATTCCTTCTGCTCCGGCATCCCGAAGATTCTCGATGATGTTCCAAAAATCGTTTTCTTCAATCACCGAGTGAAGTGAGAACCAACCTTTCGTTGCTAATGGCAATACGGAAGGGGATTTCATCCCTGGTAAAAGAGCCGTCACTTTTTCAATGTTCTGTTCTTGGACATTCAACACTACATATTTAGCGTTTTGACCTCTTTGAACAGAATCAATTCTAAATAATAGTTTATCAAGTATGGCCTGTTTTTCAGCTGATAAGGAATTGTTAGAGATCATCACTGCTTGGCTTTGGAAAACCGTAGCCACTTCTTTCAACCCATTGCTTAAAAGTGTTCCTCCTGTAGATACGATATCACAAATGCCCTCTGCAAGTCCAATACTAGGTGCAATTTCTACTGAGCCCGATATCTCATGCATCTCTGCATTTACGCCATTCTTTTTAAGGAATTGATTCGTTAAGTTAGGATAAGACGTCGCAATGCTCTTTCCTTCAAATTGACTTAAATCAGTATAAGTTTCACTTCTAGGAATAGCTAATGATAGACGACATTTAGAAAAACCAAGTTCTTTTACGATATCTACCTTGCGTGTGTGCTCCATTAATACGTTTAAGCCTACAACTCCTAAATCGGCAACGCCGTCTTCTACGTATCCTGGGATATCGTCATCGCGAAGAAATAAAAACTCGATAGGGAAGTTGCTGGAAATCGAACGTAGTTTAGAACCACCAGATTCAAATTTAATGCCACACTCTTTAAATAGCTTTAAAGAATCATCGCTTAAACGTCCGGACTTTTGTACCGCAATTCTGATATTGTTTGTGCTCATTGTATGTAATCTAAAAAAAGCAAGCCTCGAAATTACTCGAGGCTTGCATAATCAATTTTATAAAAACATTTTGATTGGATCCTCTAAGTATTGTTTCAGGGTTAACAGGAACGCAGCTCCCGTTGCACCATCTACCACACGATGATCACAAGTCAAAGTTAATTTCATAATGTTGGTTGCATAGAATTGACCATTCTTTACACCCACGGTTTCTTTAATACCACCTACGGCTAGAATACATGATTCTGGAGAGTTGATAATAGAAGTGAATTGGTCGATTCCAAACATACCTAAGTTAGAAACGGTAAATGTATTACCTTCCCAATCTTTCGGTTGCAATAATTTATTTTTTGCTTTTCCTCCTAAATCTTTTGCCTCAGCTGAGATTTGTGCGATTGATTTTTCAGACGCAAAACGAATCACTGGTACTAGTAAGCCATCTTCAACAGCTACAGCCATACCAATGTGTACGTGTTTGTTTACACGAATGCGATCTTCCATCCAGTAAGAATTTACTTTAGGGTGTTTCGCTAAGGATAGAGCAGTAGCTTTAATCACCATATCATTGAATGAAATCTTCACTGGTAATACTTCATTCATAGATACACGCGCTTCCATCGCTTTATCCATATTGATTTCCATCGTTAAATAGAATTCTGGAGCGCTAAATTTAGATTCAGACAAACGACGAGCGATCGTCTTACGCATTTGGCTGTTAGGAATATCTTCAAAGCTCTCCACTCCACCTGTGAAGTTTGCGTTCGCACCGCCTGAGTTTGGATTATATTCTTCCACATCTGCCTTTGTGATACGTCCACCTTCACCTGTTCCTGTGATCCAGTTTAAGTTATATCCTTTTTCTTTTGCCAAAGCACGTGCTAAAGGACTTGCCTTCAATTCTGCACCTGGTTTAGAAGCGACTTTTTCTTCAACAACTGGAGCCTTTGTTACTACAGGTGCTGGTGCACTTGCAACAGGGGCAGGAGCCGGAGCTGCAGCAACTGGTGCGGGTGCAGCCGATTTAGGTGCAGCTTCTGCATCTAAAATCAATTGGTAATTAGCACCAGGTTCTCCTACGATAGCAATAATACCATCTACGATTACACCTTGCCCTTCTTTTGCTCCAATATATAATAGCGTACCATCTTCATAGTTTTCTAATTCCATGGTAGCTTTATCTGTCTCTACTTCAGCAATGATGTCTCCATTCTTGATGACATCACCTACGGCTTTTAACCATTTAGCGATAACACCTTCTACCATCGTATCGCTCATCTTAGGCATACGAACAGCAACTGCTTTTACTCCACTTAAGTCGATAGCTGAGGTAGGGGCTGCAGTTTCTGCCACTGGAGCTGCTGCTGGCGATTCTGCGGCTACAACAGGTGCTGGAGCTGATGCAGCTGCAGGAGCCGCTAAAAGTGATGAATAATCTTCACCTGGCGTACCTACAATAGCGATAATACCATCAACTGGTACGGCTTCGCCTACTTTTACTCCGATATATAACAAAGTTCCGTCTTCGTAATTTTCTAATTCCATCGTTGCTTTGTCTGTTTCAACTTCAGCAATAATGTCTCCAGATTTGATTACGTCACCTTCTTTTTTTAGCCAGTTTGCGATAACACCTTCAACCATGGTATCGCTCATCTTAGGCATTCTAATAATTTCAGCCATCTTATTTTGTTTGAAAGTTCAAAAATACGCTTTAAACCCTGTTTTTAAAAATTTTATGTGATAATTATTCTCTACTAATCTAGTTTAAGGACTGCCATAAACGCCTCCTGTGGTATTTCTACGTTACCCACTTGACGCATCCTTTTCTTACCTTTTTTCTGTTTCTCTAATAATTTACGCTTACGGGAGATATCACCACCGTAACATTTAGCTAATACGTCTTTACGTAAGGCTTTCACCGTTTCACGAGCAATGATTTTTTGTCCAATCGCAGCCTGAATAGCAATTTCAAATTGCTGTCTAGGAATTAATTCACGTAATTTTTCGCACAAACGCTTACCCCAGTCATAGGCTTTGTCCCGGTGTACAATAGCCGAGAGTGCATCTACTTTGTCCCCATTTAACATGATATCTAACTTGACCATGTCACCTGGTTCATAATCCTTGTACTCGTAATCTAAAGAGGCATATCCTCTTGAAATGGTTTTTAAACGATCAAAGAAGTCAAATACAACCTCTGATAAAGGCATGTCAAATGTCAACTCCACGCGGTCAGTTGTCAAATAAATCTGATTCACTAAAATACCCCGCTTATCCATACAAAGACTCATAATCACCCCTGTATACTCAGATTTTGTAATTATTTGTGCCTTAATGTAAGGCTCTTCAATGGTGTCAATTAAGTTTGTCTCAGGTAAATCAGCAGGAGCAGACACCCACATTTCTTCCTTAGCCGTAGTTAATACCTTGAATTTCACCGAAGGAACGGTTGTAATAACCGTCATATCAAATTCACGCTCTAGACGCTCTTGCACAATTTCCATGTGCAACATGCCTAAGAATCCACAACGGACTCCAAAT
>JBMSJH010000030.1:0-13696 GCA_049418705.1 Aquirufa sp. | reverse complement strand
TGACAAAACCCGGAAGACGTTGCCGGCTACTACAGCTTTGGCCTCATTAAAAGCAAAGGACGCAATCGCCGCCGCCGTATAAGGTCCTACGCCTGGCAAAGTGATAATTTCATCATAGGTGCGAGGAAAGTCGCCCGCGAAATCGCGCACAACCACCTGAGCCGCCTTTTGCAAGTTTCTAGCCCGGGAATAATAGCCCAAACCCTGCCACAAACGCAGCAACGAGGCTTCCGGCGCCTCAGCTAAATCCTTCACTGTAGGAAAAGCCGCCAGCAAGCGCTCGTAATAGGGCAAGCCCTGAGCCACACGGGTCTGCTGCAAAATGATTTCGGATAGCCAAATCGCATACGGATCCTTCGTTTGTCGCCAAGGGAGCTCGCGCTGGTGCTCGACAAACCAAGCCATAATAGTGGCCGAAAAAGGATGGATAGGGCTTTTTTGCATGATTGAAATCAAATTTACGAAAAAAATCAGCCCTATTTCGAAAGAAATTTTAGAGAATTGGGAGAAAAACGTTACTTTTGTGTCCCTTTTACGGAAGGGAAATTGTAATTACCTAAGAATCATCATTTAATAAATTAAAAAACGTGACTAAGGCAGATGTAATTGCTGAAATTGCCAGCAAAACAGGGATTGATAAGAAAGATGTATCGGAAACGTTAGAGTCATTTTTCGAAGTAGTAAAAGATAATTTAGCGAAACAAGAGAACATTTATGTTCGTGGATTCGGTAGCTTCATCAACAAAAAACGCGCGCAGAAGATCGCTCGCAATATTTCTAAAAATACAGCGATCACGATCGATGCACATTATGTGCCTAGCTTTAAGCCAGCGAAAGTGTTTGTAGAGCAAGTAAAAACTAGTACTGACCCCACTAAATAAGCTGCAAAGCGATAAGGGTCTAGAATAATGAAAAAAAACCTTTTGATCATTCTTCTGGTAGGCCTAGGGATCTCCGCCCTGTTATTCCAATTACCGAAGGGTAATGTGGCGGGAAAAACACAAACTACTCCTGCGGGAGGCGCTAACCGAGATGCGGGTAGCGAAAAGACGGAAAAAGTCGCAGAAAAAGAGAAGGAGGAGCATGCAGCCCCTTTGACTCCGGCTCAACTAAAGGAGATTTCAGGATTGAAATCGGCTTTTGCTGCAGCTAAGACAGATGCTTCACAGGTGAAAGCCTTGGAAAATTTGATGCGTGCTTTTATGAATGCGAGTCATTATGATTCTGCTGCAGTTTATGCGGCGGATTATGCGGATCAGCATCCCAGTTTGACGAACGTTTTGCGTGCCGGTCAGCTGTATTTCGAAGCACAGACTTATGCTTTGAATGCGCAGAAAGGCGGTAAAATGGGCGAAAAGGCAAGATTGTACTTCACGAAGGCGTTAGCCATCGACCCGAACAATCTGCTGGTTAAATCGAACATGGCGATGACTTACGTAGATACACCCACTCCGATGAAGGGCATTACGCTACTTCGCGAAGTGATTGAACAAGAGCCCACGTTTGTGCCGGCGCTGTTTAATTTAGGGATATTATCGATTAAATCGAATCAGTTTGGCAAAGGCCAAGAACGATTCACCCAGATATTGAAGCTGGAGCCGAATAACCATAAAGCCGCGTTAAATCTCGGTTTTTGTTTAGCCCAGTTAGATAAAAAAGAAGAGGCTCAGAAGATTCTGAAGCGCGTTTTAGAGTTATCTAAGGACGCAGAAGAGCAGAAAGCCGCGAAAGAGTTGCTTGCAGAAATGCAGGAGCATTGAGGTTGAAAGTCAACTTCGTATAGTATTTAACACATTAATTCTTAACATTATGCCTTGCGGTAAAAAAAGAAAACGTCACAAGATCTCTACTCACAAAAGAAAGAAGCGTCTTCGCAAGAATCGTCACAAGAAGAAGTAGTCTTCGTAAATCCATTTTCCAGATTGGGATTTGTATTTAGGTAACCCAGGAACAGGCATTTTTCGAAATGGCCTGTTTTTGGTGTTTAATTTCCTGTATCTTTAGACTATCTAGGCTATAATAGCCTTGTACCCTTCTTCTCGACATAAATTGTGAGCAATGAATTAATCATTAATTCGACTCCCAAGGGGGATCGGATCGCCCTTTTGCAAGACAAAAGGATAGTAGAGTACCATATTGAACAGTCTGAACCACAGTTTTCCGTAGGAGACATCTATCTCGGGACGGTGAAGAAATTGGTTTCAGGACTGAACGCCGCTTTTATCGACATTGGTTATGAAAAAGATGCCTTCTTGCATTACCATGACCTTGGCCCTAATTTACCGACCCTGCAGAAGTTTACGCGGGAGGTGATGACGAAGAAAAATAAAGTTATTCGTTTAGAGAACTTCAAGCTTGAGCCCGAAATTGATAAATTAGGGAAGATTGAGAAAGCAGTTCAAAAAGGACATTTAGCCTTAGTTCAAGTCGTTAAGGAGCCTATTTCTACCAAAGGCCCTCGTTTATCTTGCGATATTTCTATCGCAGGTCGTTTCCTTGTTTTAGTTCCTTTTGCAAACGGTGTGAACATCTCGAAAAAGATCACGTCGAAAGCAGAGCGTAATCGCCTTCAAAAGCTGATGACGTCGATTAAGCCGAAAAATTACGGCGTAATCGTGCGTACCGTGGCGGAAGGTAAAGCAGTGGAAGAAATGGAGCGCGACCTAAAAGATTCCATTGCAAAATGGGAAGAGGGATTAGCGAAATTAGTCGATGCGAAAGCTGGAGACCGAATTATTGGGGAAATGAGCCGTGCAACTTCCATGTTACGCGACCTGTTGAACAATGATTTCGATAATGTCATCGTTGATACACCAGAATTGTACAATGAGGCAAAAGGCTATGTACACAATGTCGCTCCTGAAAAGGAGAAGATTGTTAAGTTACACCAAAGCAAAACCAAGTTATTTGAACAATTAGGGATTGAGAAGCAGTTGAAAATGCTTTTTGGCCGTTCGGTATCATTGCCTGGTGGAGGTTATTTAATCGTGGAACACACGGAAGCTTTGCACGTGATCGACGTGAATTCGGGTAATAAGTCGAATTCGGAGGAAGATCAGGAGGCGACGGCACTAAGTGTGAACCGGGAAGCTGCGAAAGAAGTAGCTCGCCAATTGCGTTTACGCGATATGGGCGGTATTATCGTGATCGACTTCATCGATATGAAGAAGGCGGATAACCGCAAGTTAATTCAGGACATCATGCGCGATGAAATGCGTGGGGATCGTTCGAAGTACACCATTTTGCCGTTGACGAAGTTTGGCTTGATGCAGATTACGCGTCAGCGTGTGCGTCCAGAGATGAACGTAGCTACGCATGAGACTTGTCCTAGCTGCGGCGGAACAGGTAGCATAACGGCGAGTATTGCGGTTTCTGACATTGTTGAACAGCATTTGGAACATTTGTTGACGAAGCAAAACGAGAAGAAATTGACACTTTTAGTGCATCCTTTCTTAAGTGCTTATTTCACCAAAGGTTTCCCTTCTATTCGCATGAAGTGGTTCTTGCAATACAAGACCTGGATTACGATCATGGAAGATTCCTCATTTGGCATAACAGAATTTAAATTCTTAAACCAAAATGGAGATCAAATTGAGATATCATCTTAGTATTTTAGCCCTATTTTTCGGCCTTCTTCTGCCTGCTTTCGATTCGAACGCGCAATGGTGGAAGAAGGCGGATGAGGCAGAGAAGGAGCGTTCGAAAGGGATGCTTTTACTCACCACTGAGGTTCAGACGGAGGCCACCGTGGCCATCAACCAGATGTATAACTTCCATTTCCCGGAAGCTGAACGCGAATTCAATTATTTAAAGATTAAGTACCCACAGCACCCGCTGCCTGATTTTTTATTAGGCCTGATGCAGTGGTGGAAAATCGTGCCTAATACGCGGAATGAGGTCTATGACGATCGGTTGATTGAATATATGGACCAAAGTATCGAAAAGGCCGAAAAAATCTACGACGAAACCGAAAACCCCGAGGCCGCCTTCTTCATGGCTGCCGCTTACGCCTTCAAAGGTCGTCTGCACGCCGAGCGCAAGCACTGGACCCGCGCGACTTTGGCCGCCAAAAACGCCCTCAAATACCTCGAATATTCGCGTAATTTTGCGGATTTCAGTCCGGAGCTGATGTTTGGCGATGGCCTTTACAACTACTATTACTTCTTCATCAAGCAGAACTTCCCTTTGTTGCGCCCGGTTTTGTGGCTTTTCCCGAAAGCAGATAAATCGCAAGGAATTGCCCAGCTAGAGAAAGTTTCCTACCAAGCCTTCTACACTCGAACCGAAGCTCGTTATTTTCTCTTGCAGATTTATGGCATCGAAAACATGAACGAGAAGGCCTATGGGATGGCGAAATACACCTCCGAAACCTTCCCGGATAATCCGTATTTCCACAGAGCCTACGCTCGATCTGCTTACATGAATGGAAATGTGGAGGAAGCGACCTCCTTGTCTAAAGAAATATTACGCCGAATCGATCAGCATTACATCGGTTATGAAGCTACCTCTGGTCGCTATGCGAGTTATATTTTGGGCTATTATGCGCTGTATGTGCACCGAAACCATGCTGAAGCCATGAAATACTTCAAGCAGTGCATGGAGTTTTCCAAAGCCACAGATGCCACCGATTCCGGTTATTACTGGGCCTCCGTTTTGGGTTTAGCCCGCATTTCATACCAACAACAACATTACGACGAAGCCGTAGACTTCTGCAAAGAAGTACTAGAGCACGCCGAAAAGAAATCCCCTCAACACACTGAGGCCAAAAAATTGCTTTCTGAGTCTAAGAAGGCCAGACGCAAAAAACGATAACATGAAAGCAGCCATCATCAAACAGTATTTCCCTTCCATTACCGAGCAGCAACTAGCTCAATTCGAGCAATTGTTTCCCCTTTATGCGGAGTGGAACGAGAAGATCAATGTCATCTCTCGCAAGGATATTGATAATTTGATGCTGCACCACGTCTTGCACTCCCTAGCTATCGCCAAATTCATCGATTTCAAACCCGGCACCGAAATCCTAGACGTAGGCACCGGCGGCGGCTTCCCAGGTATTCCACTTGCGATCCTATTCCCCGAAGTGAATTTCCACCTTGTAGATAGCATCGGTAAGAAGATCAAAGTCGTTCAAGGTGTCGCTGATGCCCTTGGGTTAAAGAATGTACAAGCCACTCACGGTCGCGCAGAGGATGTGGATGGCGAATTTGAGTTTGTCGTATCGCGCGCGGTGACTCGCCTATTGCCTTTCTTTGGCTGGGTGAAGAACAAGATCAGTTTGAACAGCTACCACGACCTGCAGAATGGTCTTCTTTGCCTAAAAGGGGGAGATTTACAGGAGGAATTGCAGGAATTCGGCAGAAAGCATAAGGTGTATCATCTTTCCAAAACCTTCAAGGAGGACTTCTTTGAGACGAAGAAGTTGGTGCACGTGCCTGTTTAGCTGCTGCGCAGCTGTAGTCGGTAGCCGGTAGTCCGGAGGGAATGAGTCCGGAGGGGATTAGTAACCGGTAGTCGGTAGACAGTGGTCAGTAATCGGTAGCCGGTAGTCGGTAATCAGGAGTTTGATTTGATCTTTGCACTTTGAATTTTGACACTTTCTGTCAATACCTGAAAACGTCTTTCAATACCTCGACGTTATCTTGTCAATAAGCCAATTAGTGGCTATTTAGGCAGATTACTTCTATACGTATCCCCGAAGGGGATGCCAACTTTGTACTTTTTGCTTTGTTCTTTGTGCTTTGATAGCCGCGAAGCGGCAGCTATGCCATCGCCTTAAACAAATCCTTCAAAGGCTTGATTTGTCTACGAGAAATGGTCACTTGGTGATTGTTAACTAAACGGATGCTTTTGTGTATGTTGAAATCAATCGCTTGGATGGAATTCATATTGATAATTGCAGACTTCGATGGACGAATGAATCCGCGTTCCAAAAGATAAGACTCAAAGTATTTTAATGTACGGCAAGAAATAATCTTGCGACCATCGAATAAATAGAATTTGGAGTAATTACCCTCTCCTTCTATTCTCATGATATCTTTAATGCAAATGGTTTGATCACCTAAGACCAGCGTGCAGCTTTGTTCAGTTTTGATGGTTACTGTCATAATAATTTAAACAGATGGTACTACAAATCTACGGCTGCTAGACCGGCAAATCAGTTATAATTAGGTTATTTGCGTTATTTACTATTTTTAGCAATATTTCATTTATTAACCGGCAGATAAATGATAGATTACATATAGTTTTCATGCATAATACCCTTAATAATTCGATAACATAGGATATGAAACTAGTCTTTCACGTAGTATTCGGAGCGGGACTTAGGCATATTTTCCTTATTTTCGAATACTAAATTTTAAACTATGAAATCAAGACGTTTTGGCCGCACTAATTGGGCATTGAGTGAAGTGGGATATGGTATGTGGGGATTAGCCGGATGGACCGGTTCAGACATTGAAGAGGTGAATAAGTCCTTAGACCGTTCGGTCGAGTTAGGCTGTAATTTCTTTGACACAGCTTGGGGGTATGCAGAAGGAAAATCCGAGGAAATATTAGGAGGACTTTTGAGACGTCATAAAGACACCACTTTATATGCGGCGACGAAGATTCCACCTAAAAACTTTACGTGGCCTTCTAAATCGCATTTTAAAATCGAAGATTGTTTTCCAGCGGCGCACATTGTAGAATATACAGAGAAGAGTTTGCGTAATTTGAACGTGGAGCAAATTGATTTACAGCAATTCCATGTGTGGGAAGATGCGTGGGCAGATCGTGATGAGTGGAAAATGGCGGTGGAGAAATTAACAAAAGAAGGTAAGGTAGCGCATTGGGGAGTTTCGGTGAATCGCTGGGAGCCAAATAATTGCTTGCAGACTTTGGAAACAGGTTTGATTTCCTCGGTGCAGGTGATTTACAATATTTTTGACCAAAATCCAGAAGACCAATTATTCCCTCTTTGCAAGAAATTAGATGTGGGTGTGATTGCGAGGGTACCTTTTGATGAGGGTAGCTTGACCGGATTGATGACTTACGAAACGACATTCCCGGCGAATGACTGGCGTTCGACGTATTTTGTTCCGGAGAATTTGATCTCGAGTGTGGATCACGCCAATGCATTGAAACCATTGCTTCCAGAAGGAATGGAATTGCCTGAAATGGCTTTGCGTTTTATCTTATCTAATCCGGATGTGGGCACGATCATTCCGGGTATGCGCAAGATCAAACACGTAGAAAGCAATATTGCTACCTCGGATGGAAATGGTTTAGCGAAAGAATTAATGGAAGAATTGCGTGCGCACCGTTGGGAGCGTCAGCCTACTTCTTGGTCGCAGTAAAGAGTTCCTTTAAAGCTGCCTCTTCTCGGAATCCCGATGTTTTTGTGATCATCTCGCCTTTTGAGAAGACCAAGAAACTCGGGATTTCGTCTATTCCGTAGGCTTGCATAATGGCCTGGTTTCCGTCAGCTTCGACCTTTAATACGGTCACGGAGCCTTTGAATTCTCCGGCTAGCTTATCCACGATGGGCATCATCTTGAGACAAGGCGCGCACCATTTGGCATAAAAATCAACTACGACAGCATCTGATGAGGCGATTTCTTTTTTGAAGTCGGCTAAATTCCAGGCCGCGTCGTGCTTCACATCAGGCACACCCTCTAAAGGTTTCATGCGAGTCGTCCACTTCAAATAGCCGCCTTTCATTTCGGTCACTTGGAAACCTGCCGCGCGCATCTGTTCAGCTGCTTGAGCGGAACGACCACCTGACAGACAGTAGATTAGGACGGGTTTTTCTTTGGAAAGTTGAGCCACTTTAGCGCTGAAATCGGGGGAACGAAAGTCGATGTTGATGGCTTTTGGCAGATGTCCTCCACCATATTCACCCGAGGTACGTACATCCAATAAATAAGCGTTAGGCGTCTGTTGAATCTTCTTTTCGAAGGCATCAACATCTATATTTTGAGCGAAAGTGCTGAGGCTCAGCAGGGATACTAAGATATATGCGAACGAATTCGTGACACATTTTATCATCTGGTGATACGTTTTTAGGCAAAAAAGCGTTAATTTGCAGGGCAATTTAGCCAAAAATCAGTAATTCTTTAATCACAATAAATAATATACGATGAGTGCAATACAGTATGTACACGCAAGACAAATTTTAGATTCACGCGGAAATCCAACGATTGAGGTGGATATTAAGACCGAAGACGGTGCTTTTGGACGTGCAGCAGTTCCATCTGGAGCTTCTACAGGTATCCACGAGGCAGTTGAACTTCGTGACGAAGACAAATCAGTTTACGTAGGTAAGGGTGTTTTAAAAGCTGTTGAGAACGTAAATACAGCGATTGCTGAAGAACTTTGGGGTTTAGAAGTGTCTGAGCAAAACATGATCGATAACATCATGATTGAATTAGACGGAACTCCTAACAAAGGTAAATTAGGCGCTAATGCGATCCTAGGTGTTTCTATGGCGGTTGCGAAAGCAGCAGCACAAGAGGCGGGTTTATCTTTATACCGTTACATCGGTGGCGTAAATGCAAATACGTTACCAGTTCCGATGATGAACATCTTGAATGGTGGTTCTCACGCGGATAACTCAATTGATTTCCAAGAATTCATGGTAATGCCAGCGAAAGCAGAGTCTTTCTCTCAAGCATTACGTATGGGTACGGAGGTTTTCCACGCATTGAAAGGTGTGTTGAAATCTAAAGGATATTCTACTAACGTAGGTGATGAAGGTGGTTTTGCACCTAACATCAAGTCGAACGAAGAGGCAATCGAAATCGTATTGCAATCGATCGAAAAAGCAGGTTACAAGCCAGGTGAAGAAATCTTCATCGCCATGGATGCGGCTGCTTCTGAATTCTACGATGAGAAAACAGGTCTTTACACATTCAAAAAATCAGACGGAAAGCAATTGAACTCAATGGAGATGGCTGCTTACTGGAAGACTTGGGCTGATAAATACCCAATCATTTCGATTGAAGATGGTATGGCTGAAGACGATTGGGCTGGTTGGGCTGAGCAAACTAAATTGATCGGTTCTAAGTGTCAATTAGTAGGTGACGATTTATTCGTAACAAACGTGAAGCGTTTACAACAAGGTATCGAAAAAGGTGTAGCTAACGCAGTTTTAGTGAAGGTAAACCAAATCGGTTCATTGACTGAAACAATCGATACAGTAAACTTAGCGAAACGTAATTCATACAAGAACATCATGTCACACCGTTCTGGAGAGACTGAAGATGCGACGATTGCTGACTTAGCAGTTGCGTTGAACACAGGTCAAATCAAAACTGGTTCTGCGTCTCGTTCTGACCGTATGGCTAAATACAACCAATTGCTTCGTATTGAGGAGGAATTAGGTGCAAACGCTTACTTCCCAGGTTTAAAGTTCTAATTCGATGCTCGAACGCGTAAAGAGTCTTTTTTTAGGGCCAAATCGTTTCTATTACGTCTCCACCAGTATTTTATTGGTTTGGATGTTCGTTTTAGATACGAACGATTTATCCGTTCAATACCGACTTTATACAGAGCTTGCTGACTTAAAAGCGGAACACGAATACTACCGTCAGAAATTAAAAGAACTGAAAGTAGAGCGTGCAGCCGTGATGGGGAATCCCGCTTTGTTAGAAAAATACGCGCGAGAGAAATACTTCATGAAACGGCCTAAAGAGGACGTCTTCGTGATCGTCGATCAGGAAAATCAACCGATTGAGAAATAAAGAAAAGCCCAGCAATTAGCTGGGCTTTTTTGTTTAGAGAGAGTAGAGATAATGGTGGTAATAATGGTATGTGGGGTGTAGAATGGTGAATGGTAAGTGGTGAATGGGGTGTAGAATGGTAAATGGTAAGTGGTGAATGGTAAATATGGGCGCCGTTTAATGATCAATAATTATCGAATAGTTCAGATCAAATCATTTATCATTTACCATTTACCATTCAGTTTTGCTTTTCGTAAAAATGACTACTGTCATTTTTACGAAATACTCTCAAAGCTACCTTTGCACCCATGCAACAGGTAAGTCTAGATCTATTGAATAAGTACAACGTGGCGATTCCGCGCTACACGAGTTACCCGACGGTACCTTTTTGGGATGATACGATAGATAGTGAACACTGGGAAACCATGTTCGCGCGTCGATTTAAGGAGACGAATGAGCAGGAGGGGATCAGCTTGTATATTCACTTACCTTTTTGTGAGAAGTTGTGTACGTTTTGTGGCTGCAATAAGCGCATTACGACGAACCATTCTGTGGAGGAGGAGTACATAGATGTGCTGTTAATGGAGTGGCATTTGTATCGAAAATCGATGAATTCGAAGCCCGTGATTCGGGAATTGCATATCGGTGGTGGGACGCCTACCTTTTTTTCGCCAACGAATTTACAGCGATTATTGCAGGGGATTTTAGCGGATTCGATTGTTCCGGAGGACCACGAATTTGGTTTCGAGGGGCATCCGAATAATACGACTCGCGAACATTTGCAGACGCTTTTTGAGCTGGGATTTAAGCGGGTGAGTTTTGGGATGCAGGATAGTAATCCGCAGGTTCAGGAAGTGATTAACCGCATTCAGCCTATCGAAAATGTCATTCAAGTGGTCGAGTGGGCGCGGGAGATTGGGTATGAATCGGTGAACTTGGATTTAGTGTATGGATTGCCGCTGCAGACTTTGGCACGTATCGAAAAGACGATTCAAGATGCCATTGCGATTCGCCCGGATCGCATTGCTTTTTATTCGTATGCCCATGTGCCGTGGACGAGTAAGGCGCAGCGTTTGTTTGATGAAAGTGATTTGCCTGAGGCGTCAGAGAAGATGCATTTGTACCAAAAAGGCAAGGAGCTTTTCCGAGCCGCCGGTTACACGGACATCGGGATGGATCACTTCGCTTTACCGACGGATTTGATGGTCAAAGCGCATAATGAAGGCACATTACATCGCAATTTTATGGGCTATACGGTGCAGCAGACCGGCTTATTGCTTGGTTTAGGGGTGTCGAGCATCAGCGATATTTACTATGGTTTTGGCCAAAACAAAAAGACGATTCAAGAATATTACCAGCAAATTAAGGCCGGAGAACTGGCCGTTTTCAGAGGCTATTTTTTAAGTCTGATGGACCAAAAAATGCGCCAATACATCCTCGACATCGCGTGTCAAGGCAAGACGCATTTCCACAAAGAAGACCTCGAAGTCCTCCGCCAATACACCTTCCACGAGCTAGACGAACTCGCGATCGACGACCTTGTCACCTGGGGCGAACATGGTGTCATCGTCACCGATCTAGGCAAACATTTTATCCGAAATGTGTGTAAAGCGTTTGACTTGAAACTGCTTTCAAGCGAGGTGCAGGAACGGGTGTTTAGTCAGGCGGTGTAGGTCAGTGTGATTTTCTAGTAAATTTTGTGCATTTTGCGCTTTCAAAAGCGTAAGCCTCTAAACAAAATTACATGATACACACGATGCGTTGGTTCGGACCGAACGACCCAGTTTCCTTGATGGATATCCGTCAAGCGGGTTGCACAGGAGTCGTGACCGCCTTGCACCAAATCCCGGTGGGGGAAGTTTGGCCTATCGAATCGATTCAAGAGCGCATTTCCATTATTGAAGCGGGGAATAAAGACTGGACACCTTTGCATTGGTCGGTGGTGGAATCACTTCCGGTGCACGAGGGGATTAAAAAAGCCTTGCCATCGCGCGCTCAGCTGATTGAAAATTACAAAACTTCTTTGCGAAATCTAGCAGCTTGCGGCATCAAAACGGTTTGCTATAATTTCATGCCGGTCTTAGATTGGTCGCGGACGAAATTGAATTTCGAGATGCCGGATGAGGCGCGGGCTTTGCGTTTTGTTTGGACGGATTTCGCGGTGTTTGATTTGCATATTTTACAACGCCCGGGGGCTGCGGCGGATTATACTCAGGCGGTGCAAGAGGCGTCCGCTCAGCGTTTCGCATCGATGTCTTCAGAAGAAAAAGAAGAGTTAAAAAATACGGCACTATTAGGCCTTCCGGGTTCAGAGGAGGCCTTTCATTTAGAGAATTTTCAAAGTCTATTAGACGAATACCGCGACATTTCAGCAGATCAATTGCGGGAGAATTTGCACTACTTTGTGCGATCTATTGCGCCTTTGGCACAGGAATTAGGCATCAATTTATGCATCCATCCGGATGATCCTCCTTTCCCATTATTGGGCTTGCCACGTGTGGTGAGTACGGAGGCGGATTTAGCGGCATTGATGGAGGCGTCGCCAGAACGTGCAAACGGAATAACGTTTTGCACAGGCTCTTTAGGAGTGCGTGCTGATAATGATTTACCTGGGATGGTGCGTCGATTTGCGGACCGGATTCATTTCCTGCATTTGCGGGCTACTTTCCGGGAACAAAACGATCCATTAATCTTCCACGAGGCACCGCATTTAACGGGGGATGTGGATATGTTTGAGGTCGTGAAAGCGGTGGTAGAAGAAGAAAAAAGAAGAGGTGGAGAGGAGATTCCGATGCGCCCAGATCACGGCCACCAAATGTTAGATGATTTGAAAAAGAAAACATATCCCGGCTATTCGGCGATCGGAAGGTTGCGTGGTTTAGCGGAAATCCGTGGACTGGAATTAGCGATCCGCTCCTTTTTAGCCATGTTTTTAGTAGTCTGCAGTTTTGCACTGAAGGCTGATGATGGCTACCGTTTGTGGTTGAAGTTTGACAAGGTGGCAAGCGCTGCTCGCTATGCGCCGTATGCATCTTCCGTTTCATCGGAGTTTGCCTCGACGCCTATTTTAGAGACGGCTCGCAAGGAGCTAGCGAATGGATTGAAGGGTTTGACGGGGGTGGCGCCACGCGCGATTTCGGAAAATGGAAGCATACAATTTGTGAAAGATGCGACGATTCCAGCGGAAGGATTCGAAATTCAAGTGGATAAAAAGGTCCAAGTAAAAGTGGAAGGCCTAAGTGTCGTAGGTCGGAAATATATTCGCATTAAAGCCAGCTCTGACCGAGGAATTTTGTACGGGGTTTTTGAATTGCTGCGGATGATTCAGCAGGAGAAACCTTTGGCAAACATATCCTCATCGCCCAAAGTCAAATTCCGCATGTTGAACCACTGGGACAACGTGATGGGCACGATCGAGCGCGGATACGCCGGGCAATCGCTGTGGAAATGGTACGAATTGCCGGAGACGGTCGACCCGCGCTACACGGATTACGCCCGGGCAAACGCGGCCATCGGAATCAACGCCGTTTCAGTCAATAATGTAAACGCGTCGGCGCGGTTTTTAACACCGGAATACTTGGCAAAAGTGAAAGCTTTAGCGGACGTGTTTCGTCCCTACGGAATCAAATTATTTTTATCGGTGAACTTCGCTTCGCCTAAGATTTTAGGTCGGCTGAAAACGTCGGATCCGTTGGATCCGGAGGTGCGCGCTTGGTGGGCGGCGAAGACTAAAGAGGTGTATAGTTATGTACCGGATTTTGGTGGATTTTTAGTCAAAGCGAATTCTGAAGGCGAGCCAGGACCACAGGAATATGGCCGCACGCACGCGGATGGGGCGAATATGCTGGCGGAAGCTGTGAAGCCCTTTAATGGATTGGTGATTTGGCGGGCCTTCGTTTATGCGCCTAATCCGAAAGGAGATCGCTTTAAGGAGGCCTATAACGACTTCAAACCGTTAGACGGGACCTTCGCGAAAAACGTGATTGTGCAGGTGAAAA
>JBMSJH010000029.1:0-13718 GCA_049418705.1 Aquirufa sp. | reverse complement strand
CCGGAATCTCAAATTCAGGATCTTCTGTTAAGGAAACACGAATCGTATCTCCTAAACCATCCTCTAGTAAAGTACCAATACCAACTGCCGACTTAATTCGACCATCTTCACCCTCACCAGCTTCCGTCACACCTAAGTGCATTGGATAGTTTTTAAAACCTCCGTCCTTTAGCTTCTTACTTAATAAACGATAGGCTTCGACCATCACCTGCGTGTTCGATGATTTCATCGAAAGGACGATATTGAAATAGTTCTCATCCTCACAAATACGAAGGAATTCCAAAGCGGATTCCACCATGCCGTGAGGCGTATCACCATAACGACTTAAAATACGATCAGAAAGCGAACCATGGTTCGTACCAATGCGCATCGCCGTCCCATATTCCTTGCAAATCTTGACTAATGGTAAAAATTTATCCCGGATACGATCTAATTCGGATGCATAAGAGGCATCGGTATAGTCAATCGTCTCAAAACGTTTTTTATCAGCGTAATTACCAGGATTAATACGCACTTTTTCTACGATTCTTGCTGCTAATTCAGCCGCATTCGGTGTAAAGTGAATATCTGCCACTAGAGGCGTTGTATAACCGCGCTCGCGCAATCCTTTGCGAATATTTTCTAAATTCTGCGCCTCTTTAACGGAGGGAGCCGTAATACGAACTAATTCACATCCCGCATCAATCATTCGGATGGATTGCTCGATAGATCCTTGTGTATCCATCGTGTCTATCGTCGTCATCGACTGAATTCGAATCGGGAAATCAGAACCTAAATACAGATCACCGATTTGAACTGGAATCGTTTTCCTTCTTTCATAGGCATATAAAGAAGTTGCATAGCGATTACCGTTTGCAATTAAAGGATCCGTGTTCGAGGAAAGAATAGACATAGTTGAATTAAAACACAAAAATAGGTATTTCTACTTCCAAGAACTCTTTTTATGACCAATTGTTGCGTAATAATAGATAAATATATAGCAAGGGATCAAAATCAGATAAGCAGACTGTGTGTTGCCTATTTGGTCCGCAATCTTACCATACAACAAAGGCATCAAAGCACCACCTGAGATCATCATGATAATTAAGGCTGATCCGATTTTGGTAAACTTACCTAATCCATTAATTGCTAATGGCCATAAGGCAGGCCACATTAAGGCATTAGCTAATCCTAATAAGGCCAAACAAAGAACAGACATAAAACCCGTGAAAGTAATAGCGCCTATCGAAAATAAAACGCCTAAAATAGCCGAATAGTTCAAGGCTTTTTGTTGTGATAAGTATTTGGGAATAAAGAAGATACCAATAATATAACCCGCTAACATTCCGTATAAAGTATAGGTAGTAAAGCTCTTCGCAACATCTTGACTAAATCCTTGGGATACACCATAATTAATGATCGTATCACCCGCAATCACTTCCACACCTACATAAAGGAAGAATGCCACTAGGCCTAAAACTAAACTAGGGTAAGCCCAAACACTCGACTTCGCATTGCCTGCTTCTTCTACCGTTTCTTCCGCCTCAACTTCAGGAAGTGACGAAAACCACACCCAAACCGCTAAAAGCACTAAAACCGCAGTCATAATACCATAAGGCATAATCACAATCGCTAATTTCGAAGAACCACCGATCGCACTAGATAGGAATAAGCCACCAAAAATAAACTGGCTCAAAATACCCGCTACTTTATTACAAATACCCATGACCGAGATTCTTTGGGCTGCAGATTCAGCAGGTCCTAAGATCGTAACATAGGGATTAGAAGCCGTTTGTAACAGGGCTAAACCTGTTCCAATAACGAATAAACCGAACAAGAACATCGGATAATTTTCCATTTGGGCGGCTGGGATAAACAAAAGAGTTCCAACTGCCATCGCTAAGAGACCTAATGACATCCCTTTCTTAAAGCCCGTTCTTGCCAAAACCCAAGAAGAAGGGATTGCCATCACGAAATAGGAAATAAAGAAGGCAAAAGTGACTAAGAGCGAGTCGAAGTTATTTAAATGAAAGGCATCCTTGAAAAAGGCGATCAAAACTGAATTCACCCAGGTCACAAAACCAAAGACAAAGAAGAGAATACCGATAATTAAAAGAGGTCCGTTTACGTTTTTTGATTGGTTCATAGGTTTAGTATTGATCGTTTAAAGCAAAAATAGGTTGATTTGTTTTCCATTTTCCACGGGTGAAATCGGGTATTTGAATAGGAGCGGAGCCCTTCTTAATCGATTCCTCCGAAAGTGGAGCAATCGCAGACCAAGCGGCCGCATCATATACATCAATGGGAGGTGCCACTTTCGCCTTAATAGCCTCTATAAAGGCTCTTAGCACGAAATAATCGATACCACCGTGACCCGCATTCTCTGCATCAGCTGCGTGTGCTTTCCATAAAGGGTGATCGTATTTCTCTAAATAAGGCTTCGCCTCTTCCCAACGATGGGCTTTGGGTGAAACACCTTCTAAATAAATCGATTTATTATCTTCCATCCACAATCCTTTCGTTCCCTGCACGCGGAAACCTAGAGAATAAGGACGAGGGGAATTCGTATCATGCGTAATCAGAATGGTTTCACCATTCACACATTTAATCATCGTCTGAACGATATCCCCACATTTGAAATTCACTTTCGCATTCGGATGATCTGCTCCTCCTTTTTCTACGATGTAATTATGAAGTCCCAAAGAAGGCGTCGCCATTGACGTTAAATAAGCAAATTGATTTCCTCTATTAATATTTAACATCTCAGCAACGGGTCCTAAACCATGTGTAGGATATAAATCGCCGTTGCGATCGACAGAATGCTGGGTACGCCATTTGGCCTCTGAAAAACCTTTCTCCCCAAATTCAACTCCACCGCCATAGGCCTGCTTTCCATCATTAAATTTCACTTCGCGCAAATCGTGCTGATAACCACATTGAACGTGATTCAAGGTACCAAACATTCCCTGACGCACCATATTCAAGGTCGCTAAGACATCGCGGCGGTAACATACGTTCTCGAGGATCATGCAATGCGAACCAGTTTTCTCATACATATTCACTAAATCCCAAGATTCCTTCAAGGTTACGGTGGCAGAAACTTCAACACCTGCATATTTGCCTTGCTTCATCACTTCTAAGGCCATCGGCACGTGCCATTCCCAAGGGGTAGCGATCACCACACCATCTATATCATTGCGTTTAGCTAAGTTTTCGAAATCTTTTTCGGTCTTTCCGTAAACGGCAGGAGCGGGGCGACTTTTGTCTGAAATCATCTTTAAAGCGATATCAATCGCCTTAGGATCGATATCACATATGGCAACTACCTCCACATCTGGGCGATACATGGCCATTTCTAGGTGATTTTGGCCTCTTAATCCAACGCCGATAAAACCTAAACGTACTTTTTTTTGTTCTTCAGGTATCTGTTTCAGAAATGTGGGAAATAAAGCGGTACCAGAGGTATAAATCAAGGAATCAGAGATAAACTTCCTTCTTTTCATTTGTTAACAATAGGTTATTGAAGATGAAATTTAAGGAAAATACTTTAATTTTATAAGAATTTAGAAAAAATGACTGAAGCCCCACGCGTTAGCGTATTCCGAAAAGAGCATTTCAACGCTGCTCATCGTTTGCACAATCCACTTTGGACAGAAGAGAAAAACAAAGAAATTTTCGGTTTATGCAACAATCCGAACTACCATGGACACAATTATGAAATAATTATCCAGGTAACCGGAACAATTGACCCCGAAACGGGTTATGTAATCGATACGAAGTTTTTATCAGATTTAGCGCAGACAGAAGTATGCAAAAAATTTGATCACAAGAATTTGAATCTAGACGTACCAGAATTCGCTGATTTAAATCCTTCTGCAGAAAATATCGTCATCGTTATTTACAATAAATTGAGGGCTAAACTCCCTTCTAAACTAGATTTAAAAATTAGATTGTATGAAACAGAAAGAAATTTCGTTGAATTCCCTGCTAATTGATTCAGACCATTTCTTGTTAACAGACGAGGAAATTGGAGATAATCATGTAGCCACCTCAATCGAGACACCGATGAGGGAGGATGCTTTTGATCTTTCTGATTCAGAGAAAATAGCCATCATTGAATCTCACTTTCGCGAGATCATGTTAACCTTAGGTTTAGACTTGACGGATGACTCTCTTCGCGGTACACCTAAGCGCGTAGCGAAGATGTACATTGAAGAGATTTTCAGTGGCCTAAACCCTGCAAATGAGCCTAAAATAGCCTTGTTTGAGAACAAATACGGGTATAATGAGATGTTAATTGAAAAGAATATTTCATTCTATTCGAACTGCGAACATCATTTTGTGCCGATCGTGGGTAAAACTCACATCGCTTATATTTCTTCCGGCCAAGTAATTGGTTTATCGAAATTAAACCGCATCGTTCAATATTACGCGAAAAGACCTCAAGTTCAAGAGCGTTTAACGATGCAGATTGCGAAACACTTGCAGCGCGTTTTGAAAACAGATCACGTGGCTGTTTTCATTGATGCAAAACACCTTTGCGTATCCTCTAGAGGGGTAAAGGATGATGCGACTTCGACCATTACCTCTTTCTACGGAGGTAAATTCCAAGAAGACAATACGAGAAGAGAATTCTTACAATCTATCCAAGGTTAATCATGGGAAAATACGTAATTGTAGGCGCTAGCCAAGGAATTGGTGAGTCTATTGCGTCTTCTTTGTTAGCCGCAGGTCACGAAGTAATCAACTTTTCTAGAAATCCTTCACCCATTGCTGGTGTAGAAAATTATAGCTGGGATGCATTAGCATCGGATGATTCTGCGTTTGCTTCCTTAACGGGACCTATCGATGGAATTGCCTATTGTCCTGGCAGCATTAATTTGAAACCTTTCCACCGATTGACGTCAGCTGATTTTGAAAAAGATTTCCAAATCAATGTGCTGGGTGCAGTTCGAGTGATTCAGGCGCTTTTACCTGCATTAAAACAGTCTGCCACTTCATCTATTGTGCTATTTAGTACGGTAGCTGTGCAAACGGGTATGGGTTTCCATGCTTCTATAGCGAGCTCAAAAGGAGCAATCGAAGGATTGACACGTTCTTTAGCAGCAGAATTGGCAGCTAACAAGATTCGAGTTAATGCTATTGCACCATCTTTAACTCAAACTCCTTTAGCTGGTGCTTTATTAAATTCTCCAGAGAAAATTGAGGCAGGCGGAAAAAGACATCCACTAGGACGTGTGGGACAATCAGAAGATGTGGCTAATCTGGCTGCGTTCTTATTAGATCCAGCGAATTCATGGATAACAGGACAAATTATAGGAGTAGATGGCGGAATTGGCTCTTTAAGAACGAGCTAGTGTTTCGTTGAAATGTTTTTGGTTTAAGGCCAAATTCATTTTATTCCATTCTATTGTCTTCGAAAAAGCAGCCTTACGAATCGCACAATCAGATATCGTACAGTGATTACAACATTCATCTAGACAAGGATCCGCGTGGACAAAAATCTCCACGTGGGTTTCTTGTAGTTTACCCAGCATCTCTTCGAATTCATGAATCTCCTCATGAGTTCTACTCAAATCCCAATACCGAGGAAGCGTTAAGTGGCAGTCAATATGCAAATCTCCACCATATTGCTGAACCCGGAGATTATGTAAGTCAATCCATTCCGCTTTTTTATTTGACACCACCCAGTTCGTGACTTTCTCAAACAAAGCAGGATTCGTCTCGTCCATCAGAGCAGCCACGGATTCACGAATCAGGTGAATTCCTTGCCAGCACATAAAGGCAGCAAACAAAAAGGAAGCGACGGAATCGACCCAAAACCAATTGGTAAAATACGTAATCGCTAGCGCCACAACGACCAAAATTCCGTTATAGGCATCTAAACGTAAATGCTTGCCATCTGCAATAAGTGCGGGGGAATGGCTGGAACGTCCTTTTTGGACTAAATAATAACCTAATAGTCCATTAATGGCCGCTGATACGAAGGAAACCGCCATACCTATATCTAAACTCGATAAAGCGGGCGAAGCGTATAAATGCTGCGAGGCATGCAAGAAAATGTAGGCAGATGCCAATAAAATAAGGACTCCTTCTAACCCAGAGGCAAAGAATTCAATTTTCCCATGACCATACGGATGGTTTAAATCCTTCGGAAGGGAGGCTAAATAGATCGAATAATAGGCAAAACTGGCAGCAACCACATTTATGATAGATTCCAACGCGTCTGTTAACAAAGTAGTCGATCCACTTAAAAAGTAGACATAAAACTTAGCGACCATAATGGCCACTGATAAGACGAAAGAAAGAAGGACAAGCCGCTGTTTCATTAGGACAAAGATAGTATTTTTACCGGATGGAAAAGGAAATCAATCCCTGGAAAACGATTAGCCAACAAACGGCCTACGAGAATGCTTGGATAAAAGTAGAACACCACGAGGTTTTAAATCCCGCCGGTAATCCAGGGATTTATGGCAAAGTGCACTTTAAAAACACCGCTATTTCGATTGTTCCGATCGATTCGGAGGGATTTACCTATTTAGTGGGGCAATATCGTTATACCTTAAACGAATATTCTTGGGAAGTTCCTGAAGGTGGATGTTCCATCGCTGCGGGGGAATCTACTTTAGAGGCTGCTAAACGCGAATTACTCGAAGAAACCGGTCTAGTGGCATCAGAATGGACGCAGCTAGGGGAGGTCTACTTGTCCAATTCAGTGAGTGATGAAAAAGCGGTGATGTATGTAGCCCAAAACCTCGTTCAACAACAAGCCTGCCCTGAAGAAACGGAACAATTAAAAATACGAAGATTACCGCTCGGCGAAGCGATCGAAATGGCGCAAAATGGCACTATCACGGATGCGTTGAGCGTTTTGACCTTATTAAAGATCCCAGCTCTGCATCTGCTTTAATTCATCATAATCCGTTAAATCATATTTGACGGGAACAATACTCACGTAGTTTTCAGCTAGCGCATCTAAATCGGTATTGTTATTCAAATCCTCGTTGTGTAAATCTCCATCCATCCAATAATAGGGCTTGCCGTAGGGATCTTTACGCTCTTCAAAACGCTCTCTGAAGATCGCATTCGCTTGTTTTACCACCTTAACCCCTTGCAAAGGCATCGAAGAATGCGCAGGAAAATTCACGTTCAAGGTCAAACCTTTAGGCAAGCCGTGTACTAAAACTTGTTGGCAAATCTTGATAATGTAATCGTGGCAATGCGAGAAATCCGCATCTGATGCAAAGTCGCACAAAGAGAAACCAATCGCCGGAATTCCTTCCATAGCAGCTTCAATGGCAGCTGACATTGTACCTGAATATAAAACCGCAATGGATGCATTTGAACCATGATTTATGCCAGAAACGACTAAATCAATTTTGCGGTCTTTCAAGATTTGATGTTTTCCGATCTTAACGCAATCTGCGGGTGTTCCAGAACACTTATAGGATTGAATATGATCCCCAAAATCATTCGTCTTCACTACACGAAGCGGTTCGCCTAATGTGATGGCATGACCCATTCCAGATTGATGCGTGTCGGGAGCCACGACCACCACTTCGCCCATCTCGGACATAATTTCAGTGAGGACACGAATGCCTTTGGAATAGATAGAATCGTCGTTTGCGATGAGAATAAGTGGCTTCATTTTTGCTATTTTGACTGCAATTTACAAATTTTGGGCATGATTTTACGCAAAGCCACGCTCGAAGATATTCCCACCATTCAAGAAATTGCGGAGGAAGCCTGGAGACCTACTTACGGCCATATTTTAACCGAAGAGCAGACCTTATACATGATTCCAATGATGTATAATACAGAATTAATTAGCTCCCAAATCGAACTTTTCTCGATGCTAGAAGTAGATTCTAAAGCGATAGGATATTGTGCATTTGAAAAGCTAAATGAGACCGAGGGAAAATTACATAAACTGTATTTGCGTCCATCGGTGAAGCAAAAAGGTGCCGGCACTTATATTATCAACGAAATTAGTACTCAGGCTCGTTCATTAGGTTTAGAATCGATTATCCTGAATGTTAATAAGTATAATTCTGCGGTGGATTTTTACCTCAAAAAAGGCTTCACAAAAGACCGCGAGATGATTCTAGATATAGGCAATGGCTACGTAATGGACGATTACGTTATGCGATTAAAGCTATAGCTTTTTCTATCAAGGTCATGATTTGTCCCTCTGGATCCTTCGAAAATTCGTTCGTGATTCGATTCGCTAATAAGGCATTTAAGGAAATCATTTCATGCCCCATAGCTCCAGCAAAGGCATAATAAGCGGCTGTTTCCATCTCGATATTGGTGATTTCTTGACCTTCTAATTTCGCCCCCGCTACCTTTTGTAGAAAATCTGGTCTAATGGAATGCAGGCGGATAGTCCTCCCTTGAGGCGCATAAAAGCCTGGTGCGGTTAAAGTAATACCTTCAAAAGCGTTTAATGGCTTGAATCTTTCTAGCAAATGGGTACTTGCTTTCGCCGCATACAGGGGTAGAGGATAATCAATGGCTTGTGTCCATTGTTCCAAAGAATCAGCTGAAATAGATTGGGCAGAATCAAATCCATAAAATTGTGCCAGATTATCAAATCCAATAGCGGCTTTTGAAATTAAAATGGAATCTACCGGAATGTGAGCTTGAATACTTCCAGAGGTGCCTATTCGAATTAAATTCAATGAAGTTTTAACTTCTTTCTCGAGGCGAGTTTGGAAATCAATATTCACCAAGGCATCCAGCTCATTCATCACTATCTCCACATTATCTGCGCCTATTCCACTTGATAACACAGCGATTCGCTTCCCCTTTAAAATGCCCAAATGAGTTACAAATTCACGCTTATGCACGATTTCAGTAACCTCATCAAAAAACTGAGACACCTTGGGAACGCGTTCTGGATCTCCCACTAATATCAACGTATCAGGGATTTGATCCGGTCGCAAATTCAAATGGTAAGAACTTCCGTCTGGATTAATAATTAAGTCGGTGGGAGAGAAATAGGTCATCCGCGAATTTATTGATAATTTTCCAATTAAATAGCCGACCATGTCCAGCTCAAAGTCAGAAATCCTTTCAAAACTACGTGACCGTTTATCCGAATCGCTTGAAGAAGCACGAAGAGACTATGTATTAGCCAAAGAGTCAAGGGATTCAGATACCAAAAGTAGCGCAGGCGATAAGTTCGAAACCGGCCGCGAAATGATGCAACGCGAGATGGACAAATTAAGTGCCTTAATCGATACGACTGAAAATTCATTAAAAAAACTACAATCCTTACCGGCAGCCCCAGCCGCTATCGTCTGTGAAGGTAGTCTAGTGGAAACGGATCAAGAGAACTATTTTATTTCGATTGGTTTTGGCAAAATAGACGACGTCTATGCCATTTCGGTCGAATCCCCATTAGGTGCCCTATTAAAAGGAAAAAAGATAGGGGAGAGCGTCGAAATGAGAGGGAAGAAAATTACTATAAAATCAATAAACTAATGGAAGAATATATCAAGACCTTTCCGGAGGCCACACAAAAAATATTAATCGAGGTGCGTGATGCCATTCGCTCTGTCGTTCCAGAAGGAACAGAGGAAACGATGTCTTATGGCATGCCTACTTTTAAATTCAATGGAAATTTAGTGCATTTTGCGGCTTGGAATAACCATTTGGGCTTTTATCCGACACCTAGTGGGATAAAGAATTTTGTTCAAGAATTAGCGCCTTACGAAGGATCTAAGGGGGCTATCAAATTTCCCTACCATTCGCCTATGCCTTTGGAACTCATTAAAGAGATCACTTTATTTAGAATTCAGGAGAATCTAGCCAAAAAGAAACGATGAAATACCTATCTATCCTCCTTATTTGCTGTGTTTTAACTGCCAAAGCACAATCCAATGAAGAAAAAATCAAATCCTTCATTCCCACCATCGAAGCGATATTTAAAGAGCAGGCAAATAAGGCTAAAATGCCAGGATTGGTCTATGGAATCGTCTACCAAGGCCGCCTCATTCATTCGAATGCTCTAGGCTTAGCGCAAATTGAAAACGGAATTAAAGCAGAAAGAGACATTGATTTTAGAATTGCTTCTATGTCAAAAAGTTTTGCCACAATGGCTATTCTGCAATTACGTGATGCGAGTAAACTACAATTAGATGATCCTGCATCGAAGTATATTCCTGAATTAAAACAAACCAACTCATTAACAAAAGATGCCCCTGTCATCACAGTTAGGCACTTAATGATGCATGGTGCTGGATTTCCGGAAGACAATCCCTGGGGGGATCGCCAATTAGGCATCAGTGAAGAGACCTTCAAAAAAATGATACTAAAAGGAATTACCTTTTCCAATAATCCGGGGGTAACCTACGAGTACAGCAATATGGGATTTGCGATGTTAGGTTTAATTATCAAAAATGTCAGTGGGATGAGCTACCAAAAATACATCACCGACCACATCTTCAAGCCCCTGGGTATGAATCAAACCTATTGGGAATACACTCAAGTACCTACTAATAAGTTAGCTTATGGGTATCGCTGGATTAATAATGCCTGGGTTAAACAACCTATGGAGCATGATGGAGCCTACGGAGCGATGGGAGGCCTTATCACTACCTTAGAAGATTTTAGTAAATATGTTGCCTTTCATTTAGCCGCATGGCCTGAGAGAGATGCTCCGGAAATAGGGCCATTAAAGCGAAGTTCCCTGCGTGAAATGCAATTTCCCTGGAATATGAGCGGATTTAATCCGTCCTATATTTTTCCAAACGGTAGAAAGGGAAGCTCTGTTACCGCTTACGGTTATGGTATAAGCTTTATGAAGGATGACTTAGGCAAGCGCAGTGTGGGACATTCAGGTGGCTTACCAGGTTTTGGAAGTAACTGGCGTATTTTCCCAGATTATGATTTAGGCATTATCTCTTTTGCCAATGTAACTTATGCACCAGCTAGTTTCATCAACTTAAAAGTGGCAGATTCTCTTATTCATTCCGTTCAATTGAGTCCCAGAAAGATTTCACCTTCTGAGATATTAAAGCGTAGACAAGCAGAATTGGTTAAATTATTGCCTAATTGGGACAAAGCACCAGAAACCGGCATTTTTGCGGAAAATTTCTTCCTAGACTATTTCCCAGAGATGCTTCGGTCTGAAGCAAAAGCTATATTTGAAAAAATAGGAGCCATTCGTACTATTCATGAAATCGTTCCAGAAAACAACCTCAGAGGAACCTTTGTCATCGAGGGAGAAAAAGGCTCAGCCGAAGTATATTTCACGCTAAGCCCGGAGAATCCTCCGCTGATTCAAGAATACCATATTAAGGAAATTAAAAAGGCTCATAATTGAGCCTTTTTTTGTTTTTCGATCTTCTCTGTCCGTTTAAAGGACTTGAATCCTAATTCGGGAGAATATCCCACTGAGTTTTTGGAATAATAGCCCTTCTCGTTATAAGGACGCTTACGAGGATGTTCTTTACATTCCTGCGAGCAGGCGCCTTCCATTTCTTTTAAGCAGGTTGGACAAATGGCTAAATGCTCATTACATTCTGGATTCGCACAATTGACCATGTGATCCGACTTCGCGTGGCAAACATGGCATTCAGAAATTACCTCCGGATTCACCGAATTAACTGCCGTAGCCACTCGGTTATCGAACACGTAACAAGAACCATCAAAATCCTCTCCACCTTCCTCTAAACCGTATTTTATAATACCTCCGTGCAATTGATACACATCTTTAAATCCTTTTTCAATTAAATAGGCAGACGCTTTCTCGCATTTAATACCACCCGTACAGTAGGTGATCACTTTTTTATCTTTCAAATGCTCAATCTCTTGCACATGATCAGGTAAATCCCGTAGGTTCTCCATGTCAAAGGTATAAGCCCCTTTAAAACGACCTAATTCGTGTTCATAATTCGAACGCATATCTACCAAAACGACATCAGGGTCATTCTTCAATAATTGCTTGAATTCTTTTGGCTTTAAATGTTTTCCGGTTCTGACACGAGGGTCCACCGGCAAATCCGAGTGAACAATCTCATTCTTCACACGAACGTGTAACTTATTGAACGTGTGAGCCTCATTTTCATCGATTTTGAAATCGAAATCAGTACCCGCAAAAATGGGATCATTTTCTAACCACTTCATGTAGGCATCGCAATCTGCTTTAAGCCCAGAAACGGTTCCATTCAAACCTTCAGCGGCCACAATTACGCGCCCTAACAGGTTATTCTCAATACAAAATAGGTGATGTTTTACACGGTACTCCTCCGGATTCGGGATAGGAGTATAGTTATAGTAAAGCAATACACTGTAAGGTTTCATCTTCAACATGATTTACAGATTAAACAAAATATTAAGTGACGATGGGGAGATTCGAACTCCCAAACCTTAACGGCACTACCACCTCAAGGTAGCGTGTCTACCAATTTCACCACATCGCCAAAAACGGTTAGTAAAATTACCAATTATTTACTTACTTGCCAACAATTACAGAACTCAAAAATATCAGTAAAATGGCTTTAGAAATAAGCGGAAAATTAATCAAGAAATTACCTGAGGTTACAGGAACAGGTAAAAATGGCACCAACTGGATCAAGCAAGAATTCGTGATCGAAACACAAGATCAATACCCTAAGAAGGTTTGTATGTCGGTTTGGGGAGATAAAACACAAGATTTATCGCCAGTTCAAGAAGGTGAAATCGTAAAAGATCAATTCAACGTAGAATCAAGAGAATACAACGAGCGCTGGTATACAGAAATCCGTGCCTATCGTTTAGATCGCACTGGATCTATTCCAGCAGGAGTGGAGCCTACACCAGCAGCGGGTGGATACCAATTCCCTCCATTAGCGGCAGAGAGTGGAGATGATTTGCCATTTTAAGTAGCCAGTGGTCTGTCGACAGTCGACAGTATGATTTAAAATGTAAATAAGGAAGCTAGAACATTGTTCTGGCTTTTTTATTTACAAGCAATCGACTGTGACTTCAAAGTATTTACTGACTACTGACCACTGTCCACTGACCACTGTCTAACCCCATCGCCTGATGCTCAATATCCGCCTCAACAAACCTCCCACCATAGGGTACAAAGCCTAAAGAGGCATAAAGTGGCATTACTGAAACCTGTGCGTGCAGATAGAAATAATTGCAATCAGGATAAGCGGCTGTGGCTTCAGTAATTATATGGTTCACCACTAAAGAGGCATAACCTTTGCCTCTTGCTGTTTCTAAAGTGGCAATGCGCTCCACTTTAATGCCTTTTTCGGTTTTTCGGTAACGTCCAGTTGCCACAGGGATCTCATTTTCTAGTAAAAGATAGTGATTCGCTACTGCGTCTAATTCATCAAATTCCTCGGAGGGAAGACACTTTTGCTCTTTGACAAAAACCTCCGTCCGAATGGCGAAAACTTGATCAATTTCTTCCTGGCTGATTGCCTGAATAATCTTATTTATCTTGCTTTCCATACGCCTCGATGATTTTTCGCACTAATCGGTGACGAACCACATCGGATCCATCTAATTCCACAAACGCAATCCCATTGATTCCTGAAAGGATACGTTCTGCTTCTCCTAAACCAGATGTTTGGTTCTTAGGTAAGTCAACTTGAGATTTATCACCCGTAATAATCGTCTTCGATTGAATACCCATACGCGTTAAAAACATCTTCATTTGCATGGAGGTAGTGTTTTGGGCTTCATCAAGAAGGATAAACGCTTTATTTAGGGTACGACCGCGCATATAGGCCAAAGGT
>JBMSJH010000028.1:0-13788 GCA_049418705.1 Aquirufa sp. | reverse complement strand
TAACACTTTACGAGCACCCGCTAAATCGTTACGCTTTAAGAGTAAAAATTGAGGCGTTTCAGGAGTCAAAAGAATCAAAATGGAGAATAATAAAGAGGGTAAGGAAACCACTCCTAACATAATACGCCAATCATTTTCCATTCCTTGAATGAAGTAATTAGAAACGTAAGCGATCAAAATACCTAAAACGATATTTAATTGAAAGGAGATAACAAGTTTACCTCTATGTTTTGCAGGGGCTATTTCTGAGATATAGATGGGAGCTACTACGGAAGAAGCACCAATACCTAAACCTCCTAAGAATCTAAATAGCATGAATAAGTTCACATCGGGTGCAATTGCAGCCCCTATAGAGGAAATAAAGAAACTTAGTCCTATCCAAAAGAGGGTCTTCTTGCGACCAAATAGATCCGCCGGAATTCCTCCTAAAGCAGCACCAATCACGGTACCATACAAAGCAGCAGCAATAGCCAATCCATGCGTAAATGAATCTAGATGCCACAATTGTTGAATAGCTAATTCCGCGCCAGAGATAACGGCAACGTCCATTCCAAATAAAAGGCCACCTAAACCAACGGTGATCGACCAAAAAATTACGTGTTTGTTCATATGATTTATATTCCTTACAAAATTTATAAATTTTACGGGATATAAATTGTAAAATTTGGACAATTATGAATTCTTCCGAAATATGGACGTATAATGAAGTAAATGTTCAGGCGAAATGTATTGTTTGAATTCGTCAATGAACTCTGAATTCTTCATTTCAAATAGACTATTCTTCAGGCTTTTGGGCGTTTTACCTGTGTATTTTTTGAATTCATTTATAAAGTGCGCCGAGTCATAATAACCTAATTGATCTGCTAAATCTTGGCTTTTGATATCCTTGGAAGATGCAAATAACGCCAGTGATTGATTCACTCGCTTAATTTGAACATACTCTTTGGGACTTATACCTATTACTTCTTGAAACAAGCGAGATAGGGTTTTGTAAGAAGCAGTGGACTCGGATTCTAATTCATCAAGCCACATTAATAGCTTGATGTATTTCTTCGCCTGTTTATCGATGAGGAGAGCAAGTAAGAAAGCTTCTATCTGCTCACACCTCTCGTTAAAGTTCATGGAAGAATTTAATTCTGGAAGCATTGAGAAAAAACTGTCCGCATCAGTACTCAGATTATTTGTAGCAGCAACTGGAGACGTTAAAAAGGGATATAATCCACCAGCCCTAAATTTAACCCCGAAAATATGAATGCCAGGTTGATGTTTGTAAAAATTAGGCGCTTGATGCAAACCCTCTAATTGTTTCCCATTTATCGATTTAAAATCAGATGTATTTGCATGGGAGCGATAATAATCCCTTCCAAAAGAATAGGTCAATACCGCCTGATCTTCTGGAAAAATAGTCTCAATTTCATAAGGAATAATACCCGATTCGTCCACCTGTTTTTCCCACAAGTGATCAACAAATGGCGCTAATGCTTCAGATGGTTTACGGTATTCGATAATCATTTAGTTGAGGCAAAAGTTTTTGAAATAAATGCTGCAACAAAACCCAAAATCACAAGTAAATATAGTGCTTTATCTAAACCAACAAAATCAGATAAATACCCAATAATTACTGGGCCTAATAGAAAACCAATATAAGCAATCGTAGAAACGCCTGCTATCGCGATAGATGGCATGATTTCTTTTTGATTTCCGGCCTGTGAATAGACTAATGGTACAATGGTTGATATTCCTAAACCAATAATAAAACATCCGCCTATCTTAAAATAAATAGAAGGAACTAATAAAGTAATTAGCATACCTACGCTCAAGAGTAGGCCATTTAATACTAGAATCGAACTAATTCCGTATTTTAAAGATATTTTATCCCCCATAAATCGGCCAATCACCATGGCTGCAGCAAAAGAAGAAAATCCTATAGTGATCGGAAATGTTGAATTGGGACTATATTCTTTAAAATACAAGGATATCCAATCAGCCATCGCTCCTTCACACAACATTCCACAAAAGGCAATCAACGATAATACGATTAAATAAGGACCTAAATTTAAGATTGAGGATGCAGGTTTATTTTCATCTTGGACGGGTTTATCCGTTAGTAAATTCCCGAAAATGAATGGAACTAATGCAATGTTTAGGCAAGCAATGATACTAAAGTGTTCAAAAGGACTAAAATTTTCCTTTTCTAAATAACCTCCTAAGAATGCGCCAGCCATTAGTCCAATGGAAAAAATAGCGTGAAAAGAGGACATGATAATTTTATTCATCTTAGCCTCTAAACTAACTACTTGAGTATTCATGGCGATATTCATAATATCACCAGACATTCCAAAGAAAAATAGTCCTATGAACAAAGTGTAAGCTGACGCGGCCAGACTTAAAGCTGGTATCACGATAACATACATCGCAATGGCCATTAATGATATCCATTTGGACGCATACTTAGTTAACAACCATCCTGCAATGGGTAGAGAGACTAAAGAACCAATAGGTAATCCCATCAAAACGGTTCCTAATTCAGCATCGGATAACTGAAGAAATGACTTAAAATCCGGGATACGTGTAGCCCAAGTGGCAAAATTTAAACCACAAATAAAAAATAGAATACCAATACTAAAACGCGCCTTCTTCATTAATCTAACAAAAGTGATTCAATTTCCTTCCAATTATTTACCCGCTTAAAATCGTTGATATGTAAATTATGAGGGGCCGTAAATAGGAGAGGAGTACCAGTGAACGTATGTAAGTTTTTCTCGTGATCATCAATCAAATAATCCGCTTGAATCATATGCTTATGCCCACAGAAAACGATATGTCTCCAGGTAATAAATGGAAAGTGTTTTTCCATCCAAGTTAATTTCTCTTTTAATGAATTGGGAAATTCAGTCGCTGCCGATACGATGAATATTTCATACTGCTTATGCAATTTTTCAACTACTTCCACTGCATCTTCATTGACAGGAATATTTTCAAAGAAGCCAGGTTCCCATAAAAATGAGTTGTGCTTCGTATAATGACCATAAAATTCTAACTTCAAGCTTTCGCTTCCATTCATTAATTCCTCATATGTATAGGAACTAGAAGTGATCTCATTAATCTTATCAATAATTACATGGGTTGTTTTAGCTAAAACGTCGTCCATGTCAATGGCAATTCTCTTCATGTGGTATTTCAAAAAAAAACTCCCCAAATATGGGGAGTTTTCAAGGATTAATCTAATTAAAATTACATCATTCCACCCATTCCACCGCCACCTGGGCCATGTCCATGAGCTGGTTCAGCTGCTGGTTTGTCAGCAATCACACATTCAGTTGTTAACAACAAGCCTGCGATAGAAGCTGCATTTTCCAATGCTAAACGAGTAACCTTAGTAGGGTCAATAATACCCGCAGCGATCATATTTTCATATTTATCTTCACGTGCATTATATCCGAAATCATCTTTTCCAGCTTTCACTGCATTGATTACAACAGAACCTTCACCACCTGCGTTTGATACAATCGTACGTAATGGAGACTCCACTGCTTGACGGATGATATTGATACCAGTTAACTGATCTTCATTATCCCCTTTCAATTTATCTAATGATTGAATAGCACGGATTAGCGCTACACCACCACCAGCAACGATACCTTCTTCAACTGCAGCACGAGTAGCGTGTAATGCATCATCTACGCGATCTTTCTTCTCCTTCATCTCTACTTCCGTAGCAGCACCGATGTAAAGAATAGCTACACCACCAGATAATTTAGCTAAACGCTCTTGTAATTTTTCGCGATCGTAATCAGAAGTTGTATTCTCGATTTGAGCTTTAATCTGATTTACACGATTCTCGATATTGTCTTTTGAGCCAGCTCCATTTACAATCGTTGTATTGTCTTTGTCAATGATTACTTTCTCTGCTTGACCCAAGTATTCGATCGTTGCATTCTCTAATTTAAATCCTCTTTCTTCAGCGATAACAGTACCACCCGTTAGGATAGCGATATCTTCTAACATCGCTTTACGACGATCACCGAAACCTGGAGCCTTAACAGCTGCCACTTTCAATGCTCCACGCATTTTGTTTACTACTAAAGTAGCTAATGCTTCACCATCCACATCTTCAGAGATAATCAATAGGGGACGACCAGTTTGAGCAACTGCTTCTAATACAGGAAGTAATTCCTTCATTGAAGATACTTTCTTCTCTGAGATTAAAATGAATGGCTTCTCTAATTCAACCTCCATTTTATCTGTGTTCGTTACGAAATAAGCAGATAAATATCCGCGATCGAACTGCATACCTTCTACCGTCTTCACTTCAGTCTCTGTACCACGAGCTTCTTCAACCGTGATAACACCTTCACGACCTACTTTCTCCATTGCTGAAGAAATCATCGTTCCGATTTCAGAATCGTTGTTTGCAGAAATAGTAGCAACCTGAGCGATTTCTTTAGAAGTAGTGATTGCGCGTGATTGTTTTTTCAAATCAGAAACGATAGCATCTACTGCTTTCTCGATACCGCGCTTCAAATCCATTGGATTAGCACCAGCTGCTACGTTCTTAGAACCAATAGTATAAATTGATTGAGCTAATACCGTGGCAGTTGTTGTACCATCACCAGCTTGATCAGCCGTTTTAGAAGCCACTTCTTTTACTAATTGAGCACCCATGTTTTCCACAGCGTCCTCTAATTCAATTTCTTTCGCTACTGAAACACCATCTTTAGTGATAGAAGGTGAACCAAATTTTTTATCAATGATTACGTTACGACCTTTGGGTCCTAAAGTAACTTTAACCGCATTTGCAAGGGTATCAACCCCTCTTTTCATCTTTTCGCGCGCTTCGCTGTCGAAATATAATTCCTTTGCCATATGATTTTGTAATTAATGATTTGTTAAAATTATAAAACTGCAAAAATGTCAGACTCACGCATGATTAGGTAATCTTTACCGTCAATAGTGATCTCTGTTCCTGAGTATTTACCATACAAAACAGAATCTCCTACTTTAACCGTAATAGGCTCGTCTTTCTTTCCATTTCCCACCGCAACGATTAATCCTTTTTGTGGTTTCTCTTTCGCTGTGTCAGGAATAATAATACCAAATGCTGTTTTTTCTTCAGCTTGAGCTGGTTCTACAACAACCCGATCCGCTAAGGGCTTAATACTTAAATTTGACATGTGTTATAAATTTAATTTTTAAATTAGAGATAATACATCCATGCAAGCATGGCACAAAACCTTATACAATAATAATGCCAAAACTCATTGCTGAAATTTTGGCAGTATTAATCAAAAATATAGTCTAAAATCTTATTGCTTAGGAGCAACTGGAGCTGGTGCAACAGGTACAGATTTAGTTGCTGCCTTTTCTACGTTTACAGAAGTACTCGTTTCTGCTGTTCCTGATAAAGTGAAGTTAGTCGCTAAAACTAAAACTAAAATAGCGATAGAGAAACCCCACGTTAATTGCTCAACTAAGTCACCTGTTTTTTGTACACCAAACATTTGAGTAGCACCTGAAGAAGAAAATTCTCCGCTAATTCCACCACCCTTTGGATTTTGTACTAAAATAAGCACTACTAATAGAGCAGAAAAGATAATAATCAATGAAATCAATAAAGTAAACATATTTATTCTGTTAGTATTTTTTGTAATTCTTCAATTCGAGATGCAAAGTAAACCCTTTTTTCAGGTTTAATCAAACTTAACTTCTCATATAATTCAATCGCTTGTAAATATTTACCTTGCTTCGTTAGAAGTATTGCAATCGTTTCAGAGACAGGGAGTGAAAATTCCACCGCAGCTAAATCTTCAATTGGCTCATCGTCATCTCTACTTTTTTTAGGTTTTGATAGACTTGGCTGATTTTGAATAAACTGATCAATAATGGAATCCTGTAATGCTTTTATTTCCTCTGCCGGTTTCGATATCACTAATTCCTGTGATTCCTCCTCAATATCATATACGCTTTGAAAATATTGCTTACGCTGTGTGGACAATAAAGCAATTCTTTGTTGTTTTAAAACAGAAAAGCGCTCATTCCATTGCAATAAATAAAAATAGGGGAAGGCAACTTTATCCTGCGATAAATCCGACTGATCGAAACGATCAATTTTATTTAATAAAAACCACAATTTCTGCGCTTTTGAGGAATCCATATTACCAATCACCGGCTATTTTATTAAACAAATCTAAGATAATTTGATCTACTAATTTAGGGATCAGTGTTTTTTCCACTTGTGAAAGTGTTTGGCTTTGAGGGAAATCCTGATAAAAAGAGAACTCTTGCTCGAAGTTCTTGTCCTCATCTAAGCGATTCGATAACCGAAATTGAATACGTAAAGTAAGTCGATTTAAACCTGCTTTATCATCACCAGTAGGGGCCTGTGGCGTTAATTCATAACCTGTAATACTCCCTTCAATGGTTAAGTCAGGATTCTTATTATTAATTTTTAACGAAGTATTGCGTTGGAAATACTCTTTCAATTTTTCATTAATTTCTAAACTTAAATTGGCTGGTCCTCCGGCGGTTTCCATCCGGATATTACTCACTTGCAAAGTCTTTAAATTAGGATCTAAACTAGCCCCTTTAAAGCTATAACAAGAGCTAAGACCTATACTTACACATAGTATAACCAGAAAATTAATCCAATTCTTCCAAATCATATTGTTTGATTTTACGGTACAAGGTGCGCTCTGAAATTCCTAAATCTTTAGCCGCGTATTTTCGTTTGTTCTTATTCTTCTTCAAAGCACGAATAATAATCTCTTTCTCTTGTTTCTCTAAAGAAAGAGTCACATCAGTTGCAGGAGAGATCACTTCTTCGAAAAGGGAATCTATAGGTTCCTCCTCAAATTTAGTTTCTTCCTGTGTATGAAGAGGTAAAGATAAACCCGTAGAAGGACTAGGAATATCGGCGATATTACGAACGTCCTCAAAGATGGACATGTTATCGTGCAAAATCTCGTAGGCTTTTGACTGATCAGATTCCACCACCTTGAGTAATATCTTCTTTAATTCCGTTACATCGCGCTTTAAATCAAATAAGATCTTGTACAATATTTCTCTTTCATTCATCCCTTCTGGACCTGAAAAAGCATCTGATTTTACGACTGAATTCCCTAGTTTCGGTTCATTGAAGTCTAAATAATACTGAAGCTGCAATTCATCGATGATGCGATCGCCTACCTCTAAAACCGAAATTTGCTCTGCTAAATTCTTTAATTGACGAATATTACCAGGGAAACGTTGTTTTTGAAGTAGTTCTTTAGCCTCCTTCGTTAACATGATTGGTTTAACCCGATGTGATTCTGAAAAATCAGTTGTGAATTTCCTGAACAACAATTCAATGTCATCGCCTCGTTCTCTCAAAGGGGGGACATAGATAGGGACTGTACTTAAACGGTAATATAAATCCTCTCTAAATTTCCCTTTCTCAATAGCTTGCTGCAGATTCAAATTAGTGGCTGCAACAACTCTAGCGTTGGTTTTTTGAACTTTTGAAGAACCTACGCGATAAAATTCGCCGTTTTCTAACACACGAAGTAACCTCGCCTGAGTCCCTAAGGGCATTTCGGCGATTTCATCTAAGAAAATAGTACCTCCATCAGTTACTTCAAAATATCCTTTTCTGGCTTCAATAGCGCCTGTAAAGGAACCTTTTTCATGGCCAAATAACTCAGAATCAATAGTTCCTTCTGGAATCGCCCCACAGTTAACAGCAATAAATGCACCGTGTTTACGCTTCGATAAGGAATGAATAATTTTAGAAAAAGATTCTTTACCTGATCCACTTTCCCCTGTAATTAACACTGTCATATCTGTGGCAGCTACTTGTTCTGCTACAGAAATAGCACGTAAAAGGGCAGGGGCATTTCCAATAATGCCAAAGCGTGCTTTAATACTCGAAAGATGACTTGTATCTAACATAATTCACCTAATAAAGTTCCTGATGTACAATGAGTTACGTTAACAAATACGTAATCTCCTTTAACTTCGTTTCCTTTGGGGAAAACAACTACTTTATTTGAATCTATTTTACCATAATGGTGTAAGCTCGATTTCTTAGAATCTCCCTCCACTAATACTTGCACTTTTTTACCCACCCACATTTCATTGCGTTTAGCAGAATGAATCCGCTGCAAATCAATAATTTCCTGTAAACGACGCATTTTTACGTCTTCAGGTACGTCATCAACCAATTTCTTTTCTGCTGGAGTACCAGGTCTTTCTGAATAGGCGAACATATACCCAAAATCATATTCAACCTCTGCTAAAAGCGATAAAGTATCCTGATGATCTTCCTCTGTTTCCGTACAGAAACCGGCGATCATATCTTGTGATATTCCACATTCATCACCTAGAATAGCTTTTATCGATTTAATTCGATTTAAATACCACTCTCTTGTGTAAGAACGATTCATTAACTCAAGGATACGATTGCTTCCACTTTGAGCAGGTAAATGGATATTCTTGCAGATGTTATCGTACTTTTTCATCGTGTACAACACCTCATCTGTGATGTCCTTAGGGTGGGAAGTTGAGAAACGAACGCGCAGGAGAGGATTAACTTGGGCTACAGCTTCAAGTAAATTAGCAAAATTGACTAAGGTGCCTGATTCTGAAGTCCATTTATAAGAATCTACGTTTTGGCCTAATAATGTTACTTCTCTATATCCTTGTGCAAATAACTTTTCACATTCAACTAGTATAGAAGGTAAGTCACGTGAACGCTCTCTGCCTCTTGTATAAGGTACAACGCAGAAAGTACACATGTTATCACAACCACGCATGATACTAACCATAGCCGTAACTCCATTAGAATTTAAGCGTACCGGCTCAATATTTCCATAGGTTTCTTCCCTTGAGAGAAATACGTTGATGGCTTTTTGGCCATCTGAAACTTCATCTAATAAGGAGGGTAAATCACGGTATGCGTCAGGTCCTGCTACTAAATCGACAATTTTCTCCTCATCGATTAGTTTGGTCTTCAAACGCTCGGCCATACAACCTAAAATCCCGATAGTTAATCCTGGATTCTTCGCCTTCATGTGCGTAAAGAGTTGCAAACGATGACGAATTTTATGTTCAGCATTCTCTCGGATAGCACAAGTATTCAATAGAATGGTTTCAGCTTCTTTTAAGTTAGAAGTGGTCGAATAACCATTTTCTAGTAGGATAGAAGTAACGACTTCTGAATCTGCAAAATTCATTTGACAGCCATAGCTTTCGATATAGACCTTTTTACCGAGTGAATTAGCCGTCTTTTGATCCTCCGAAATTCTCGGAATATCCAAGCCGTCCTTTTCCTCTTTCGTCAAAACTTTTAAATCTTGCATTTTACAATCAATGAAATTTAGATTGCAAATTTATGACATTTTGGCAGTAAATCTATTCGATTCTACCAGAATTTAGATAAATAACTTGATCCGAATGAGACGTTAATTTATCGTTATGCGTAACCATGATGATCCTTTGCTGCCAAACGGCCTTCAATTCAACAAATAGCGCGTAAAGTGTTTCTGCGTTTTTATTATCTAGATTACCCGTAGGTTCATCGGCTAATAATAGGGTAGGGCGGTTTATCAAAGCTCTTGCTACAGCCACACGTTGCTGTTCTCCTCCAGAAATTTGAGAAGGCAATTTTTTCAGGATATCCTTTATGCCTAGGGTTTCTATAATTTTTGTAAACAATTCTTCATCAGAGGCTGAAAGTGCTGACCCTTTGATAAATAGGGGAAACTTAATGTTTTCCTCGCACGTAAATTCACCTAGTAAATTGTGGAATTGAAAGACGAAACCCAGCTGTTGATTTCTAAAAGTCGCTTGATCTTTCTCCGTTAAACCTTGATAAGAAACGCCATCCAAGTGGATTTGGCCACTATCTGGCTTCATGAGTAGACCAATGATTTGCAATAAAGTACTTTTGCCGGAACCTGATGGCCCTAAAATGCTAACCATTTCAGCCTCTTTTACTTGCAAAGAGATGTTATCTAGAATTAATTGAGTTCCATAACTTTTGGAAATATTTTTTAATTCTAACATTTTTTTGTCTTTTTTTAAGAAAATACGAATGAATGACTCGTTGTTTAATATTTACGCAAATAAATAGTAATTTCACGAAATTAAAATTTTACTAAATGAATATTCACGAATATCAAGCGAAAGAAATCTTAAAAGGTTACGGAGTGCGCATTCAAGAAGGAATTGTGATTGACTCTGTGGACAACGCCATTTCAGCGGCTGAGCAGTTAAAAGCTCAAACTGGAACAGGATGGTTTGTTGTTAAAGCTCAAATTCATGCGGGTGGCCGTGGAAAAGGGGGCGGTGTTAAACTAGCTAAAAACTTGGATGAAGTAAAAGAGCGCGTTTCTCAGATTTTGGGAATGCAATTAATTACGCATCAAACTGGCCCAGAAGGTAAGAAAGTTAACAAGGTTTTAATTTCTGAGGATGTGTATTATCCTGGAGATTCTGAGCCGAAAGAATACTACTTATCGATCTTATTAGACCGCGCTAAAGCTTGCAATGTAATCATGGCAAGTACAGAAGGTGGTATGGATATCGAAGAAGTAGCTGAGCATAGCCCAGAAAAAATTATTAAGGAATGGATTGATCCACGTGTAGGTCTTCAAGACTTCCAAGCTCGTAAAGTTGCTTTTGCTTTAGGTTTAAGCGGAGTGGCTTTGAAAGAGATGGTTAAATTTATCCAATCACTTTACCGTGCCTATGTAGAGACTGATTCATCTATGTTTGAAATCAACCCGGTGTTGAAGACTTCAGATGATAAGATTTTAGCTGTAGATGCGAAAGTAAACTTAGATGATAATGCTTTATTCCGTCACAAAGACTTAGCTGTTTTACGTGATATCGAAGAAGAAGATCCATTAGAAGTAGAAGCATCTGAAAATGATTTGAACTACGTTAAATTAGATGGTAACGTAGGTTGTATGGTGAACGGAGCTGGTTTAGCGATGGCAACCATGGATATTATCAAATTATCAGGTGGTGATCCCGCTAACTTCCTTGATGTAGGGGGTGGAGCTAATGCAAAAACAGTAGAAGCTGGTTTCCGTATCATTTTACAAGATCCTAACGTGAAGGCAATCCTTATCAATATTTTTGGTGGTATTGTTCGTTGTGATCGTGTAGCAAATGGAGTTGTTGAAGCTTACAAAAACATTGGTGAAATTAATATCCCAATCATTGTTCGTCTTCAAGGTACCAATGCGGAAGAAGGTGCAGCGATTATCAATAACTCAGGCTTGAAAGTATTCTCTGCCGTTTTATTAAAAGATGCAGCTCGTTTAGTATCAGAAGTATTGAAATAAGCCATGAAAATTATTTGCATCGGTCGTAATTACGTAGATCACATCACCGAATTATCGAATGAGAGACCTACAGAACCTGTGGTCTTTTTGAAGCCTGATACGGCTTTATTAGATGCAAATAGTCACTTTTACTATCCTAAATTCTCCTCAGATGTTCATTATGAACTAGAGTTAGTATTTAGGATAGGCAAAGTGGGTAAAAATATAGAAGCAAAATTTGCGCATAAATACATTGATTCTTACGGATTAGGTATTGATTTCACAGCACGTGATGTTCAGAGCAAATTAAAAGAGAAAGGTTTACCGTGGGAGAAGGCAAAAGCATTTAATGGCTCCGCTTTCGTTAGCACTATGTTACCTTTTGAAGCTAGTCTTTTAGAAAACCCTATTCATTTCAGTTTACATAAAAATGAAACCTTAGTTCAGGATGGTAATTCTGGATTAATGATCTGGAATGTAGCTGAATTGATTGAAGATGTATCGAAATATTTCACACTGAAAACGGGTGATTATATCTTTACTGGTACTCCAGCGGGTGTTGGTCCCATTGCTATTGGTGATGTATTAAAAGGATCATTAGAAGGCCAAAAATTATTCGAATTAACTATCTCCTAATATGAAGCTAAAAGTAGGCGATCAAGCTCCAAGTATCCAAATGCTTGATTCTGATGGAAATTCATTTGCAATTCCAGGATCAAATAAGGTGGTATTATACTTTTATCCAAAAGATAATACTCCAGGATGTACAGCTCAGGCTTGTAATTTAAATGAGAATTTAGATGCTCTAAAAACTAAAGGTTTTCAGGTAGTAGGAGTTAGTATTGACAGCAATGCTTCTCACACGAAGTTTAAAGCTAAATTCAATCTTCAATTTCCTTTATTATCAGATCCGGAGCATGAAATTGCGGAAGCTTTTGGTGTATGGGTGGAGAAATCCATGTATGGCAAACAATATATGGGAGTAGCAAGAACTACCTTCATCATCGACGAAAAAGGAATTATTACAGACATTATCGAAAAAGTGGATACAAAGAACCACAGTTCTCAAATTCACTAATATTCTACCATGCAAACACAAGAAATAAAAAAGATTAGCTCTCAAGTACGTAGAGACATTTTAAGAATGGTTCATGCCTGTCAATCAGGTCACCCAGGTGGATCATTAGGTTGTACTGATCTCTTAGTAGATCTTTATTTCAGCACGATGAATCTAAAAACAGATGCAGCTGGTAAAGTTGTATTTGATATGGATGGAACAAATGAAGATTTATTCTTCTTGTCTAATGGACATATTTCTCCTTTGATTTATAGTGTTTTAGCACGTCGTGGCTATTTTCCTACGTCTGAATTAGCTAGCTTCAGAATGATTAATACGCGTTTGCAGGGACACCCGACACCATATGAGCATTTAGAAGGTATTCGCATCGCCTCAGGTTCTTTAGGTCAAGGCCTAAGCGTGGCAATTGGAGCAGCACAAGCAAAGAAATTGAATGGTGATAAATCGACTGTTTACTGTCTAATGGGGGATGGAGAGCAGAATGAAGGACAAGTTTGGGAAGCAGCGATGTATGCCCCTCACCATAAAGTAGATAATTTGATCGCTTTCATTGACGAAAATGGTCAGCAAATTGATGGTCCTACGGAAAAAGTAATGAGTAACCGTGATTTACAAGCAAAATATGAGGCTTTTGGCTGGAATGTGATGCGTATGGACGGAAATAATGCGGAGGATATACAAAATACCTTAATCAAAGCAAAAGCTGCTTTAGGAAATGGTTCTCCTATCATGATTATCATGAAGACAGAAATGGGTGCTGGAGTTGACTTTATGATGTATTCGCATAAATGGCATGGCGTTGCACCTAACGACCAACAATTACAAGACGCGTTAGCACAATTAGAAGAAACTTTAGGAGATTATTAATCAGATAGAAATGGCATTATTTACCTACGAAACAAAAAAAGATACACGTTCCGGTTTTGGAGCAGGGATGGAGTATTTAAGTCAACATAATCCTAAGGTGGTGGCTTTATGTGCTGATTTAATCGGTTCATTGAAATTAGAAGGTTTTATTAAGAATAGCCCTGAGCGTTTTTTCCAAACAGGTATCGCAGAAGCGAACATGATTGGTATTTCTGCAGGTTTAACTTTAGGTGGTTTTATTCCATACGCTACGACGTTTGCTAACTTTGGAACGGGTCGTGTATATGATCAAATTCGTCAATCAGTTGCTTATTCGGGAAAGAATGTAAAGATCTGTTGCTCTCATGCTGGTTTAACACTAGGAGAGGATGGAGCTACGCACCAAATCTTAGAGGATATCGGGTTAATGAAAATGCTTCCAGGAATGGTCGTTATCAATCCATGTGATTACAATCAAACGAAAGCAGCTACAATCGCTATCGAAGATTATGAAGGTCCTGTTTACTTACGTTTTGGACGCCCAGTAGTTCCGGTATT
>JBMSJH010000027.1:0-13841 GCA_049418705.1 Aquirufa sp. | reverse complement strand
ATGGAAACGGAACCTTTAGGCCCAAAAACATCTTTCACGAAATAGGCATTCTGCGAGATCATTGGTCCCCAGCCCGCTTCGTACCAGCCTACGGATCCGTCTTCAAAATGGATTTGAAGCTGACCATAATTATAATTACCAGCCGGAATATCTTCGGTCATTCGCGCACCGATCGCTGAAACGCGAAGGGGTTTAGAGCGAGTCATTTGGCACATCACATCAATATAATGAACGCCGCAATCCACAATGGGACTTAGGGATTTCATCAAATTGCGGTGTACATCCCACATGTAACCGTGGGATTGTTGGTTGAGATTCATACGCATCACGAGGGGTTTTCCCATCGTCTTCGCAATCTCGATGAACTTAATCCACGAGGGATGGTGGCGTAAAATATAACCTACGACTAGCTTCTTGCCACTTTTCTTCACCGCCTCTGCGACGCGAATCGCGCCAGCTAAGGAATCAGCGATGGGTTTTTCTAAAAAGACATGGCATCCCGCTTCTAAGGCAGCGATGGAATAGGCTTCGTGCGTATCTGGGTAGGTGGAGATGCAAACGGCATCGGGTTTTGATTCGGCCAGGGCGGTGTAGTAGTCGCTGTAGAGCTTTTGGCCCCCACCTAATGCTTCATTCAATACTTCCTTACTATTTCCCGGGGAAACAAGTCCACAAATTTCAAATCCAGCTACGTTTTGGTAGGCTTTCGCATGAGAGGCTCCCATGTTTCCGCAACCCACCACGAGCACGCGTATATTTTTCATGTTAATCGATTTAGAGTCGTAAATTAGGAAGAATGATTAGAAATATCGAATCTTCCCCTTTACAAATTATGCGCACACTCCTTCTTTTATTGCTATTCAGTTGCTGGTCACTTCAAGCCCAAGACAAATCGGGTATTACGGGGAAACCAGATACTTCATTCGCGAACTATTCTGCCTGGCGGAGCCTATTGAAAGAGGATCCTACGGTGCGACTGGCTGAGTATCAAAGTTCAAAGAGCAAAGTTCAAAGTTCAGTATACAAAGTGATAGGAACGAGAAAATTAGTGGTAGATGAATATGCGATTTCAGCCTCTCGCGTGTTACCTACGCTTGTTTTTTTTCACGGGGGAGGTTGGCGTACAGGACATCGCTCACAGCACATTCCATTAGCGAAAGCACTCGCCGATCGTGGTTATCGCGTATTTTTAGTAGAATACCGTTTGTCTACCGAAGCTTTATATCCAGCAGCCATGCTCGATGCCCAGGCTGCCTTGCAATGGGTGGCTAAGCGAAAAAATGTAGGTGAAATCTATGTCGGGGGATATTCAGCAGGGGGCCAAATGGCTGCGCTTTTAGGTTCGGTTCAAGATGAGAACACCTATGGAAAGGGAGTGAAAATTTCTGGATCCATCGATGTGGACGGTATTTTAGCCTTCATCCATCCGGAGTCTGGAGAAGGGGATGACAGCAAACGTACCTCGGCAGCCACCTATTATTTTGGGTATAATAAAAAGGAGGGGGAAGCGATTTGGAATGAGGGGTCGGCCTTGAGTCATGTCACAAAAGGTGATCCTCCTGTTTTGTTTTTAAATTCTGGTGTAGAAAGAATGCACGCAGGTCGCACAGATTTCATGAACAAAATGGCCGCATTCGGGATTCATACGGAATATTATACGTTCGAAAAAGCACCTCATACCTTCGTTTTAATGAATCACTGGTTTGACCAGGTGGTGGATCGGATGGATCGCTTTATGAAGACGCGTTTGGTCGTGGGAACGGATTTCAAAACCATTCAATCTGCTGTGGATTTGGCACGTCCGGGACAAGAAATTTTTATTAAAAATGGAGTTTATCGGGAGAGGATTTTCGTCGATTCCTTGAAGCATCATTTGCGTTTCGTGGGGGAAAGTAGAGTAGGTGTGGTGATTCAAGAGACGATTGCGCGGGATATTTGGCGTTGTTCAAATCCAGATGATTACGGTGCAGGCGTGTTGAATGTAAAGGGGCATGATTTATCGTTTTCAAATTTGACGATTATAAATGACTACGGTTTTAATGCCAAAAGTGATGTGACCATCCCTTGCCTAAATGAGGCCGGAAAGGAAACGACGACCACTGTTCAAAAATATGCCTTACCGCGCGAGAAAGGGGAGAAAGAGGGGGAAAAGATCGTTCGGGTAGATGGTCATCAATTCGCTGTCCGGACAATGCCGGGGGCGACTCGCTTATCTTTTGAGCATTGCACCTTACGTTCTGGAGGTGGGGATACGATGAGTCCTTGGGATGTGAATACGGGGATGTATTATTTGAATGACTGTTTAATCGAAGGAGGAGTGGATTTGTACTGCCCTCGGGGCTATGCTTTGGCAGAAAATTGCACATTTGTTTGTCATAATATGAGTGCGGCTATCTGGCATGATGGATCAGGTGATGAGCAGGCGAAGACGGTTTTGAAGAATTGCCGTTTCATTGGTGATCCGGGATATAAATTAGGTCGCTACCACCGGGAAGCTCAATTTTATTTGTTCAATTGTTCCTTTGATAAAAATATGGCCGATGCGCCTATCTACCAATCGGGTGATCGAGTGCTCAATTGGGGCCATCGCGTGTATTATTCGGAAAGTCACCGGGATGGAGGGGACTTCGCTTGGCATAAAAACAATACGACTATAAAAGCCACAGAGATGACATTTAAGTCGATTTTTGGAGAAAAATGGAAAAAATAATTTATTGTATCAAAAAAATACATTAATTTTGAGCCATTACCTCTAAACTTATTCTTTATGAACTCGAGAAGGAAATTTTTACAACAGTCTAGCGCATTCCTAGCAGCTAGCGTTCTTGCTCCTCGTTTTTTATCTGCCCAAACTTTCACAAGCCATCCGGTAGGTATTCAATTGTTTACCTTCTTTGGCAAATTCGACCAAGATGTCAAAGGTAATCTGCAAAAAATCGCTGACCTTGGATATACTGAAATCGAATCAGCCTTCAGTATGTTGCCTGGTTTTTATGGAATGAAAGGGAAGGAATTTAAGGCTTTAAATGCAGATTTGGGTCTTAATTGGGTGGCACATCACGTGGTGGGTGCTCCGCTAAAACCGCGTCCAGGTGTGGATATGTCGCGTTTTCCGAAGATGATGAATCTACGTGATGACGCACAGCAAGCAGTAGATAACGCTGCGGAGGCAGGTGTGAAGTATTTAGTTTGTGCGAATACACCAATTGAGACAAAGGATGAAGTTTCGGCTTCCGTTGTAACCTTGCAAAAGACGGCCGAGCTAGCAAAGAAAGCCGGTTTAACTTTCTGCTACCATAACCATGATGCGGAATTTAAAGTAATAGAAGGTCAAAAAGCCTTCGACGTATTCTCCTCTCAGATCTCAGCAGACTTATTGAAATTTGAAATAGACTTAGGTTGGGCTTCCAAGGCGGGCGTGGATGTAGTGGAATTGTTCAAGCAGCATCCGAGACGTTTCCCACTCTGCCATATCAAAGATTTTGACTCAGAATTTAAAAATATTCTCCCAGTGGGAGAGGGTGTCATTAACTACAAGCGCATTTTTGATGCAGCTAAATCAGGAGGATTAGAACACTTCTTTGTAGAACATGACTTCCCGAAAGACGCTTTTGAAAGTCTTCGCATTAGTAAGAAGGCTTTGGACGCAATTTTATAATCCGCCTAATGGTTTTTTAGTGTTTAATGATTGAATTTAGAATCTGGAAAAACATCCCCTCGTGGGGGATGTTTTTTTATTTTAAGATGTAAAACTGGTAAGGCGCAAACGCTAAATGGTCGTGATCCATTCCCACCTGTATTGTTTTGCCTGACCAAAGGTCTTTCAGCGAAGTAGGACGTTCTCCATAAGCACCGAGTACATAATAGGTCACCTCTTTTGGCGCTGCACTAAAGTTGAATAAGAAATATACTTTCTCACCTGCAATAAAGCGCTCGAAACCGATGATGGAATTGTTGTGAATCTCTAACCAGTGAATATTTTTCAAATCAGCCACCGCTTTCAAAGATTTACGCAGCTTGATCAGCTTTTGTAAATTCGAGAATACCTGGTTTTCCACCGTATTTTTAGTGTCCACCGCGGCATTTTTCTTCCAATCAATGATTGGTCTATGCATCCAACGGTTATCGTAGGATTTGCCTGGATCTTGTAAATAGCTGTAATCATTTGTGTAGGCCGCCTCGTCACCATAGAATAACATGGGTACGCCTCCCACAAACATACTTTGGGCCTGCATCAAGGTAATTTTGTCGATCGATGTCTGAATGGCTTTTGCCTCTTTTGAAGCTAAGGCTTTTTCCAAACCGCATAAAGAGGCCAGTGAGCCAGATAGGCGTGCATCCTGTGTTTTCGGATTCACCGCAAAAAGGGCACCTGTCGCCGGCGAGTCGATTCCGCCGCTATAATAATTCTTGATGTAGGAGCGGTGATCATAGGGATTATATCCAGCTTGCTCGATCATCCAATCATCATAACCTAAACCGATATCGTCATGGCAACGCGTATACGTTAGCCAAGTCGCGCCTTTCGGCTTACGCAATAATTCGTTTTGTGCGGTGCGCATCACGCGAATATCTCCTGTAGCAAGCGCATCCCATTGCACTGCCATTTGAGTAGCATTATAAGCGAAATCACATTCATGTGTCGCAAAACGCCCCGTTCCAAAATATTCCATAATCTGTGCCGGTGCCACAATCGCCTCACCTAAAATGGCCATTCCCGGCGTTGCTACCTCCACACACATTTTAATTAATTGCAATAACTGGTGGGCTTCTGGTAGGTTTTGGCAAGAAGTGCCCAGTTGTTTCCAGATGAAGGCTGGTGCATCAATACGGACTACATCCACACCTAGATTCGCATAATAGAATACGTTAGCGAGCATTTCCACAAAGACTTTGGGATTCGTATAATTCAAATCCCATTGGTAATGATGGAAAACGGTCATCACCCATTTGTCCATTTTCTCGTCGTAAGTGAAACTGCCTGGCGAACTTTCAGGGAAAATTTCTGGCATTGTCTCTTCCATCGCATCTGGAATGCGGCGGTCATCGTACATGTAGAAATAGTCTTGGTATTCTTTGATTCCCGCTTTCGCCAGTTTCGCCCATTCATGGTGATGCGACGTGTGATTTAACACAATATCGATCATCAAGTACATGTCTTTTTGCTGTAATTCTTGCTGGAATGTGCGCAAATCTTCGATGGTTCCAAGTTTTTCCTCTACCACCCGGAAGTCTTCCACTGCATAACCGCCATCACTCTCGCCTTCAGGGCTCTTGAATAAGGGCATCAGGTGGAGGAAATTCACACCTAATTTCTCCAAATATGGCAATTTACCCGGCAGGTCCTTAATCTTTCCCGCGAAACGATCCACGTAAAGACTCATCCCCACGAGGTCTTGACTTAAAAACCAGTTTTCTGTTTTCTTCGCTTTCGCCTCATCCCGTTTTTTCAAATCCGCACTGCGATCTAGGTGGGCTTGAAAAATAGCGTTGATTAAATCGGTGAATAATGGACTGTCGCCATAAATCGTTCTGAAATGGGTATGGATATCGTCCAAATTCGCAGTTAAACGCTCTTGAAAGCCTGCATCTTTGATCTTATGGTTTTTTATAAGCGCATGCGCCTGTTTTTGTAAAGCGGAATTGTACACGTTCTATTAATTAAAAATACTGTTATTCAAATTTTTAAAGGCCTCCATAGCCCCTAGGTATTCGCACGTTCTTGCACCTGCTTTGTTGGCATTTTCCACAATCTTTTTCCAAGCCGCAAAATCAAGATCCTGGATTTTTAAACCATCTAATTGATAAAGTACAGCGCCTACAAAGGCATCCCCTGCACCTGTCGTGTCGACCGGTTTAATGGCAATACTAGGAATAACATAGGTTTTACCAGCTAGGCCTAATAAAGTACCCTCTTTTCCTAAGGTAATGGCAAAAACACCCTTGCAGATCTCCAATAAGGCTTCCGTTGCGTCCTCTAAGGTCTCCGTCTCAGTGATTAGCATTGCTTCTTCATCTGATAACTTCGTGAAATCGGCCTCTTTTAGGAAAAGTAGACTTTGCTTAATGAAGGTCGGTATTTTATCACCAAACAATAAATGGCGGTAATTCGGGTCAAATGAAATGATTTTTCCGTCTTTTTTTGCTCGGTCTTTCAAGGAATAATAGGCCGCATTTAGTGGCCCTTCTAAAAAGGCAGTAGCTGATCCGAAGTGAACAATATTCGCGCTAGCTAGATCAATCGCCGCCACTTCTGCTTCTGTTAAAGCCGCATCTGCGCCTCGATTAAATACGAAATCACGCTCTCCGTCTAGCATCAAGGAAACGAAGGCAAAAGTCGTGAAAGACTTTGGGTCTAAATGAACATGTTTGGTGTCCACGTTAAAATCCTGCATCACCGAGATGAGCTGGCGACCGAAAGGGTCATTTCCTACTTTGGCACTTAATAAAACCTCCCCACCTAAGGCGCCTATCGCGGCTGCTACATTCGTGGGAGCACCTCCCGGTTTCTTTAAAAAATGTTGACCGTCTGACAGGCTAGAACCTTTATCAGTACAAATCATATCAATCAAGGCTTCGCCTATACAAATGACACTCATGCGGATTGTTTAGTAGGGGATGGTTTAATAAAGGCAGTCGCTAGGGCTGCAATGGCTAATAAAGCTCCTGCAAAGGTAATCGCATTTCTGGGATCATTGTCTAAAAAATGCTTTAAAATATAGCCAAACGATAGATTTTGCAAGATCATCGGAATCACAATCATCATATTGATGATGCCCATATAAACGCCATAGCGCTCCTTCGGGATATCGCCCACCACTAGTAAATAGGGGATGCCCATCATACTTGCCCAGCCGATTCCGAAACCAGAAATGGCGAAGAACAACAAGTTTTTATTCTCGATGTGTGGGAAGGCAAGGAAGCCTGCCGCCGCTAAGATCAAACAAACCATATGCACGGTTTTAGCTCCATATTTATTGGCATAACGAGCTAGTGCTAAGGCAGATAAGAAGGTGACGATGTTATACCATCCATTCACTAAACCCGTCCAAGAAACCGCTTGTTCGTATAGATCTGGGTTATCTTTCGGTGTGGCGTTCCAAACAGACAGCGCAATACTCTTCGATGAATTTTGCCAGTAGCAGAATAGGGCATACCATTGGAATAAATACACGAGAGCTAATTGCCACATCACTTTGGGCATTTCCCCAATCGCATGGAAAATCTCGAAAATGGATTCAAGCACGCTGGTTTTGCGAGCTCGAATTTCTTTTAATTCTTCTTCAGTAGGTTCAATTTCCGAGGTCGTGTGCATGCTCCACCAGATCGACCCGATTGAACAAACAGCCCCTAAAAAGAAGGAGGCATACACCCAAGTGGGCAAGGAACCGGTTTTTCCAATAAAGATCATCGGGAAGATGAAGAGGGAAAGGTTGGCTAAGGTTTGGCCAAAACCAGTGAAAAAACTCTGCATCTGAAAGCCTGTCGGCTGCTGCTCGTCATTTAATTTATCAGCCACAAATGCACGGTAAGGCTCCATGGCCGTATTATTCCCCGCATCTAAGATCCACAATAAACTCGCTGCCATCCACAACGAAGAACTGAACGGATATAATAGGAGGCAAATGCTGCATAATAAGGCTCCTATGAAGAAATAGGGCTTACGGCGACCCCATTTAGGGTGCCAGGTGCTGTCACTTAAGGCACCGATGAAAGGCTGAATTAATAAACCTGTAACCGGTCCAGCTAAGTTTAATAAGGGAATTTCGTCCGGACTCGCTCCTAGAAAATCATAAATGGGATTCACAGCACTCTGCTGTAATCCGAAACTATATTGAATACCAAAAAAGCCAACGTTCATGTTGACGATTTGGCTGAAACTCAAGGAGGGTTTACGTAATGACATGTTTGATAGGTTTATTCGTAGATGAAATTTAAAAATTCTAATCTACTCCTGCAAACTGTCCTACACTGTTGAACCTAATATTCTTGATTTAAAGGGTGGATCATCAATTCATCGATAACCACGTGTGCCGGTTGATTCATCACATAATAGATACTGTTCGCCATATCTTCTGGGCTCAGCCAGCCTTGGTGAGAGGGATCTCCAGCAGGGTCCGCATGAAAATGGGAATCGACTAATCCAGAATAAATGGTGCTTACCTTAATTCCATCTTTTCTAACTTCTTTTCTTAGTGCTTCAGTAAAGGCATGTTGTGCATATTTAGAAGCACAATACAGCGATCCTCCATCAAAAACCCGTTTCGCCACATCAGAGGCAATCGTAATAAAATGGCCTTTTTTTGCAGCTTTCAGGTGAGGAAGCGCCTTCTGTGAGAATAAAAAGGTGCCTTTCACATTCGTATCAAATACCTGATCCCATTGTGCCGCGGAATAGGATTCTGTAGGTCCAAAAGCCCCGATACCCGCATTGTTGATTACAAAATCAATATGTCCAAAAGTATGCATCGTTTTCTCCACCGCCAGTTCGACAAAAGCCTCGTCAGATACATCCCCATCGAAATACAAAGGTCGATGCCCCATGTCGGTTATTTCTGCCGCTAAGTCTTTTAATTCACCTTTGTTACGAGCCACTAAACTGAGTTGGAAGTTGTTCTGCGCCAATAAGATAGCTAGTGCACGGCCGATTCCACGAGAGGCTCCGGTGATGATGGCGGTAGGTAGGGAATTTGACATACGTAATTATTTTTTGTTAAATTTAGATAATTCTAATTTATATGGGTCAACAAATTGCGTTTCTAATCAATCCCTTAAAAAAGACAGTCGCTATTGCGGATTATTTTTCTTGGGTCATTGAAACGGTAAAGGTAAAAAAATCAGACTGGGAAATTCAGCTTTATGCAAAAGAATGGCCAGCTGATTTAAGTGATTTTGATCAAGTTTGGGTCATGGGTGGCGATGGCACTTTTAATTATTTTGTGAACAAATACCCTTCCTTAGAAAAGCCCATTGCGCTGTTTAAAGGGGGCACAGGAAATGATTTTTATTGGAAGCTATTTGGGGAGCGATCTCGGCAGGCGCATTTGGATGCCGTTTTGGCAGGACATGCAGAGTCATTCGATGCTGGGTCTTGTAATGGGCAATTGTTTTTAAATGGTGTGGGCATCGGAATCGAGGGAGAGGTCTTGAAATCGATGGAATCCATTCGCTACTTTAAAGGTGGTCTGGGCTATTATTTAGCAGCTATTCCTAATTTATTAAAATTCAAATCGTATCATATTCAGGGCCAAAGAAAGGTCTTTCTATGTATGGTCTTTAATTCCTCTCGAGCCGGAGGAGGGTTTCATTTCTTCCCTCACGCAGAGATTCAGGATGGATTATTAGACGTGATGTATTGCCGGCATATTCCGGTTTGGCAGCGATTATTCTACATGCCTATTATTCAGTCGGGCAAACATGTGAAGCTGCCTATTGTGGAATTTTCGAAGAAGAAAGACATCAAGATTAAAACGGATCGAATATTAAGTGCCCAAGTGGATGGCGAGGTTCAGACCGCTAACGAATTTGATTTCCAAGTTCTTCCTGCTAAATTTAAGTTTATTGTACCTTCCCTATGAAAAAAATAGTCTTACTCCTTATTTTAAGTCTTCCTGTTTTAGCCCAAGACGCTGACAAAAAGAAAGTCCTTGCTCGAATTCAACAGCAGGAATCTCATTACAGCGCCATCGCTCAAAAAATCTGGAATTATGCCGAAGTCGGTTACAAGGAAAAGCAATCCTCTGCTCTTCTTCAAGAAACATTAAAACAAGCGGGTTTTACTATCGAATCTGGCGTAGCTGGTATTCCTACCGCTTTCGTGGCTACGTATGGTCAAGGCAAACCGGTGATTGGAATTATGGCTGAATACGATGCTTTACCCGGATTATCGCAGGATTCTATTCCAACTAAGCGTTCCTTGGGAGCTGCCTCTGGACACGCTTGTGGCCACCATTTATTTGGGACAGGTTCTTCTGCTGCCGCTATTGCAGTGAAAGAATGGTTGAAAGAAACCGGAGGAAAAGGGACGATTAAATTATATGGTTGCCCTGCTGAAGAAGGTGGTTCTGGTAAAGTATACATGGTCCGCGATGGCTTATTTAATGACGCAGATGTGATGTTGCACTGGCATCCAAGTGATGCGAATTCGGTTTCAACGGGTTCCTCTTTAGCCAATAAAACAGGTAAATTCCGTTTCTACGGCCTTTCCTCACACGCGGCTGCCTCTCCAGAAAGAGGTCGTTCAGCACTAGATGCAGTGGAAGCAATGGACTTTATGGCGAACATGATGCGCGAACACGTGCCGTCTTCTACGCGTATTCACTATGTCATCACGAATGGAGGAAAAGCACCTAATATTGTCCCAGATTACGCTGAGGTCTATTATTATGTGCGTTCTCCACAACGCGATATCGTGATGGACGTTTGGAATCGCTTGGAAAAAGCAGCCGAAGGTGCAGCCTTAGGAACAGGAACGCGATACGAATTAGAAGTTATCGGTGGAGTTTATGAAATTTTGCCAAACGAAAAGCTAGCCTCTCTGATGAATGCTAATTTGCAAACAGTAGGAGGTTATACCTTAAATCCGACCGAATTAGCCTTTGCGAAACAAATACAGCAAACTCCGGGCATGTTACAAACTGATTTAGCATCTACTGCTTCTGTGGTTCCAGGTCGTCCAGATCCGAGCGGCGGAGGCTCGACGGATGTGGGTGATGTAAGCTGGGTAGTTCCTACCATTGGTTTAGGTACAGCGACATGGGTTCCGGGTACAACTGCCCATAGCTGGCAAGCAGTAGCCGCTGGTGGAACGAGTATTGGTAAAAAAGGAATGATGGTAGCTGCGAAAACGATCGCAGGAACAGCAGTGGATTTATTCAAAAACCCAGCGTTAATCGAAGCGGCAAAAGCAGAGTGGAATAAGCGAAAAGGGGCTGAATTTAAGTACAAGGCTCTTTTAGGCGATCGCAAACCAGCTTTGAATTATAGAGATTAAAAATAAAAAGGCTTCGGCCTTTTTTATTTAGTCTATTCATCGTAATATTGCAATGTAATAATTAAGCTATGGGAATTACTAAAACCGATCTGTTTACCGACGAGCAAAATGCGATTGCACAGATGGCCAAAGTACTAGGGCATCCAGCGCGTGTCGCGATTTTGCAATTTTTGGTTAAATCCAATACCTGCATAAACGGCGATCTAGTTCAAGAATTAGGCTTAGCACAAGCTACCGTTTCTCAGCATTTAAGAGAGTTGAAAGAGGTCGGATTTATCCAGGGAACCATCGAAGGAGTTTCCGTTTGTTATTGCATAAATCCAGCGAAGTGGGCGGAATTTAGCCAGCTTTTTGGGTCGTTTTTTGAAAACTATTTTAGCGCACAAAAATCAAACTGTTGTTAATATGAGCTTTCCACGAATGCACGTCTCCCTGTATGTTAGCAATTTAGCGGCATCGGTGAATTTTTACTCGACTTTTTTTGGCCAACCAGCCACTAAAGTGAAGCCGGGTTATGCAAAATATGTGTTAGATAGCCCCTCTCTAATTATTTCATTCATCGAAAATCCGGAGCGCGTTCAAGCGAATTTTGGACATCTAGGTTTCCAAGTAGAGACAGCCGAGGAAATGAATGCACGTTTAGAAGTAGCTAGAAAACAAGGTATTGTTTCCAAAGAGGAAATAGGCACGTCCTGCTGCTATGCCGTTCAAGATAAATTCTGGGCAACGGATCCAGATGGTGTTCAATGGGAAGTTTATTATTTCCACGAGGATGCTGAATTCAATGACCCGCACTATGAAATGCAAGATGCCTCAGCTTGTTGCATGCCTCCTGCAGAGGCTGTTGTAGAAAAACCAAAACTTAAAATCGCCGAAGTTCAAGCTGCTAACACTTGTGCTCCAGGCTCTGGATGTTGCTAAGATGAAAGATTTATTAAACCAAAATTTGGAACAAATTCTCTCCCTCGAAATCCCAGAAGAACGAAGAGAAATTTTACAGGTCTTGATTGATTACATCAAAGACAAACGCAAGAAAGAACAGCCCATTCGACTGAATTTCATTTGCACCCACAACTCACGCCGCTCGCAATTTTCGCAAGTCTGGGCTCAAACCGCCGCAGATTATTTCCAAATCCCAGCTCAGTGCTATTCTGGTGGGGTAGAAGTAACGGCATGCAATGAACGCACAGTGGCCTCTTTAGAAAGAATGGGTTTCATTGTCTCCAAACGTGGTCATTCGAATCCCATTTATTTTGCAATGCATACTCAAGATTCACGTCCCATCATCTTATTCTCGAAATTATTTGATGACGTTATCAATCCTCATGGCATTTTTGCCTCGGTTATGACTTGCTCGCATGCGGATGAAAATTGTCCTTTTATTCCAGGTGCAGAAGCTAGAATCCCAGTACGCTACGAGGATCCCAAAGCCTTTGACGATACGCCAGAGGAAGCTGCGCAATATGATGCGCGGTCTAGCCAGATTGCAGGGGAGATGTTTTATGTGTTTTCTAGAGTCAGTATCTAGATTTCTATTGCGAGCTAATTTGGAGGTATTTCCGAAAATGTCCTGCGAAATATTTTCTTGAAATACCTCCAAATTAGCTCGCAAGCAGTAAATCTTTTTACATCTCTCTTGATCTTTTGATAAGAATTAGATCATCGTTAGATTTTAGATATCTGTTACGAAAAATATGACATAGGCCATTTTTGTAACAGATATCTAAAATCTACGAAGTATGATCCCTCACAACCAACCACTTCCCGTTCACCTTCTTCATCAGCAGCGTAAAATATCCGCCGGCATCACCCAGTGATGGTCTCGTTAAATGCCATTTCCCTAAAACCCAGGCAGTTTTTCCGGCTGTTACATCGATTTCTTGAATGTCAAAATCCAGCGTTCCCATCGTCTCTCGATTAGGATAGGATTTTAAATAACGTTGTAAAGTGGCTTCCCATCCAGCTACTACTCCGCCTTTTCCAATGAATTTTAAGTTAGGCGATTTTTCATAGTATTCCATGAAACCTTTCACGTCACCCGCATTCCACAAGGTAATCTGAGTATTCAGGACAGATTTGATGTCGGATTCGTCTTTATTTGTTTGAGCGAATAGGAGAGCGGGGAGTAGGAGAAGGAGGTAGATAAGTGTTTTCATATTGTAAATATATTTACAAAGTTCAAAGTTCAAAGAGCAAAGTTCAAAGTAAGGAGTAAAATAGGGCAGAATTTATTCCCATAGGGGATTCCATCTTTGAACATTGAACTTTGCTCTTTGCAATTTAGCGACTCCCGACTACTGATTACTGGATACTGACTACTGTTTTCCGCCATTTCGTCTCAATTTTTACTTCACTTTTTTGAATATCCGATTATTGTATCATTTTTGTAGAATAATAAATTAAACCTAATGATTAAGAAAATTACCCTCGCCATTTTGATGGCATTTCCTGTGCTTCAATCACTTGCACAGGCCCCAGATGAAAATCGTTTTGTGAAATCGGTCTTAGTGGACAAATTAGATGAGCCCATGGAGTTCACCTTTTTGCCGGATGGACGTATCCTGTTTGTCGAAAGAAAAGGGGATGTGAAATCCTATGATACGAAGACCAAAGAAACGAAGACAATCGCTCACCTAAATGTGAACACGAAATACAAGAACCGTTTGGGTCAAGAGCGTGTGGCGGAGGAGGGATTGATGGGTATTGTTTTGGACCCTAACTTCAGCAAAAATCACTGGTTATATCTGTATTATGCACATCCGACGGAAACTAAACACGTGTTAGCGCGGATGGAATTGCGCGGAGATGAGTTATTAGTAGAGCAACAAAAAGTGCTTTTAGAGGTTCC
>JBMSJH010000026.1:0-14146 GCA_049418705.1 Aquirufa sp. | reverse complement strand
TGTTCTACATGGCGTGGGAAATCGCGAATAGAGAGCAAAGATTGGTGGTGGATTCAAACAAACCATAATTTGCTTTGCAAATTTATGGCTTGTTTGAATCAGAATGGTAAATGGTAAATGGTGAACGGTAAATGGTGAATGGGATTATTCATTTATCATTCACCATTTACCATTTACCATTTTAATTTACTATTAATTTTTTAAGTTTTTCTCTAAACGTTACCGCCCTCACCTTTGCCTCCTGAATAAACTCATTATCCTTCACCTCACCGATCACGGCATCGAGTTCTTTAGCATTACCAAACATCGCTAAACGGAACGGATCTTCGTAGTCTTTTGAACGGGAACGTTCGATACCTGCCGTTAGGAAATCAGAGGTAGCGATGGCGCGATCGATCCAGGCTGGAATGTTTTCGAAAGCTTGTGGGTTGATTTGCAATAGACCGTTCAAAGCATTTTCGAATTTTTGTTCTGGGTACAAGGCCGCCTGCTTTTCGTAAAATTCGTGAACTTGTTTCCAACGGGTAATTTTTCCAGTTTTGACATCATTTTTCATGTCTTGGATCACACCGGATGGAATGAGTTGACCTCCTAGGTTTTCCCAAACTTGGATCGCTGTCGCGTTCTTTAAAGTAGCTTGTAGAAGTTCTGCTGGCGATTTTGTTGGATGACGCTCGGAAGTGGCTAACCATTCTTTGGCGGCATGGTAATTCAATAAGTCATGGAAAATCTGGTAGGCTCTATGTGCCTTCGCGATGCGTGTTCTACGTTTCGTGTTTTCGATGCCCGTTGCGTAGATCGCTAGAGGGTTCGAAGCGTTTGCTGGGTCTTGTAACCAGGCTTTGCCGTCTCCGCCGCCTAGGGATTCAGAAACCCATTTTTCCAATAATTTAATTCCTTGCAAGATTTCGGATACGGTGTCAGGCGCCAAGAAGTCGAATTCGAGCAACATGTCTTTGTCCGTTCTTTGATCCCTAGCCGCGAATTTCCAAGCGTTGCGGGCTAAAGCGTACATATTGTACTGGAACCAATAGCCGGCGATGATCAATAATCCACCTTCAGAATCATCGTTTCCGATGAGCGAGAAGGGTAGGGGATTGTGGATTTCGCCTGGATAATTTCCTTTCGAAATCAAGTTAAAGGAAGCGAATTTCGAATTGTGTTTTAAGGCTACGGATAAGCCGGGCCAAAATCCACGTCCCGCCTGCAATTCCCCATCCGCTCCACGCGAATTGTGGTTAGAACCGAGGGTGGCACCGGCGGCCATGTTGCTTTGGCCTTTTACGATCGCAGCACACAAGAACGAGTTGTTGTGGTGTTGCTCGTGGGCTGGGAAAATCAAGGCATTTAATACTTCGCAGCAGGAAATAGTCGAATTACTACCTAGAAAGGAGTTGATCAAACGCGCGCCATATTTCAGTTGTGAGTGTGCCGCTAAGATAAAACGAACTGCTTTTACGCCGTAGAAAATGCGGCAGCCTTCGTGGATGATACCATTCACGATTTCGCAACCTTCGCCTATTTGGGTAGAGGCTTCGGCATTCGAAATGATCGTTAAGTTCTTCAATTTGTTTGCGCCTTTGATATAGGTGTCGGTACCCATATTGACGTCTTTGATGATTCCCGTGTTTTTGATAACGGTGCGATCACCGATTTGGCCATAGAATCCACGTTTAGAAGAGAATTCCTGGATGGTCATCTCTTTGTATTTCGCTTGCAATAGGCTGTCATCGCGGTCCTGTGTCCATAAAAAGGCATCAGCCGGTTTCATCCCGACGAAAGGAATGACCTTGCGGCCACCGTTTTCGTTGCCTAATTCCATCCAAATTCGGATACGCTCTTCCTCTCCCTTCTTCACAATACCGTTTCCAAATTTTGCGGTCGCCGTGGTCGCTAACTCGTTCACTTGGAGGATCATCACCTCGTTCCCGATTTGGTAATGAGATAATAAATTCACGCGATCGATCGCCACATTGTCGCCAAAATCACACGAAATCAAGGTGCTATTGTATAAGCCCACCGGCATGCGCAGGTTCTTGAATTCAAGGTAGCAGCTTTCTAATACGCCGATGCGATTCACCCCGAAAAAGCGGCAATTCTTCACCAAATAAGGATTAAAGCCCTCTTTCACCCACACATCTTTCCAGTTTTCTGCCTCGTTCAAATTCGCCTCCAGAATACTAATTTCCCGAGGTGCTAAAGCACGGTAAGCGGCTAAGTCGATAGTAGAATTTCGGTGGTCGAATTCGGTTTGGCCCTCTTCTAAATAAGCAGGCGTTACGAATTCAAATCCGAGTTTGGAAAGGGGTTTTTTATCAATTCTATTCATATTTCATAAAATTCAAGCGGCAAATCATCGGGATCTGCGATAAAGGTAAATCGCTTTCCAGTGAACTCATCGATACGAATGGGCTCCGATGTGATGCCTTTTTGGGTTAACTCCTGAACCGTAAAATCCAGGTTTTCTACTTGAAATGCTAAGTGCCTTAAGCCCGTGCTTTCCGGCCTAGAAGGACGGGCGGGTGGGTTAGGGAACGAAAACAATTCGATCACATAATGCTCGTTCAAAGCCAAATCCAATTTATAGGAATCACGTTCCGCACGGTATACTTCACGGATGATTTCGAGTCCTAAGTCCTCCGTGTAGAAGGCTTTCGAACGCGCATAATCCGAGCAGATGATCGCGATGTGGTGAACGCTATGTAGGCCTAATGGATTCATTCTTTGATGGAAACAGCGATTTTAGAGTCAGCGGTTCCATAATAGAGGAACCATTTATTTTTATAGGGCACGAGGCCTTCCACAAAACATACTTCATTCACTTCCCCGATTTTTTCATAGGGTTTATCTGGCCAAATAAAAGCTTGATCAGTACGCGCTACAACCTTGTAAGGTTTACCTGCATCAAATAAAACTTGGCCAGCGGCGTAGGTGAATTTTGGGAAACGTACTTCGTTATAATTAGCTGCATTTGAGCTATTATAAATAAGCAAAATACCTTCTTTGCGCAGTAGAGCATAAGGTCCAGGTTCCACTAATCGGCTATCGAAATAGCCCGCTCGCGGCTTTAAAACAGACAAACGTACACCCGATTCCGCATTTTCTAAGATGTCCCAATGACGTAAATCCTTGGAAGTGGCAAGGAACAAATCAGTATCACCAAAATACATGTAATATAATCCATCCATCTGATGAGCCACTAAACGACTACCCTGCTGAACAGAAACGAGTGCTCCTGATTTTGACCAGGTATTCAGGTATTTTTCGGAGGTAAATAAGGGTCCTATTTTCTCCCATGTTCGTAAGTCTTTCGAAAAAGCACCACATAACCGGGCTACTTTTCCGTCATAGGAAGTATAAGTGAGGAAATAGCCTCCATCTGAAGTTTCTACAATCCGAGGGTCTTCGATTCCTCCTGGCCATTCGAAACCGCGAAAGGCGTCATTTGTGGGGAATAAGATGGGTTTGGGCTGTTTGGTAAAATGAATCCCATCTGTACTAGTGGCTAAACCGATTCGAGAAGTTCCGAGTGAATCCTGTGCGCGGTAAAGTAAATGAACGATTCCGTTTCGAATAAGGGCGGTCGGATTTAATACATTTTTGTTTTCCCAGCCTACCATTTTACCGGAAATAGGATCTAAGAAGCGAGCTTCTAAAGAGGGTTTTAAGATGGGATTAACAGCATCCGCTTTTTTGAATCCGTTCAACGCCCAGTTTTGGGAATAGGCTGAAAAGCCCACGAACAGTAGTAACCCCAAAATTAAACGCGTCATTTATTTTCGATTTAGGAATCTAAATTACGAAAAAAGAACGAAAGCTATCGGTAATATAGTACAAGAAGGGGAGACTATTCTTTGAAGAATTTATCTTCAATCCCTTGGTTGATCGCGTAATTCGATAGTACGAGGTGAATTTGACCTGTTTTTCGTGTATTCACCGGAGCGACCGCCGTGCGGTTAATATCGACAACCACCCCTTTCGGAATCTTGAATTTTTTCACATCCACCGTGATATTCATTTCAGAGGGTAGTCCAAAAGCTTTCTCAGCCCCATACACATACGTGGAGAGAACCGTTCCATTAGTTCGAGATGTAATTTGGGATTTTAGGATAACATCAGCGCTGGGATCTACCCAGATTTTTGCGAGGACGATCTCTCCTGAATCATCCGTAGGTAACAAGGTAATGGATTCAGACTTCACTCCGTTGATGACCTCAAAACCCGTGAAAAGCGCGTTGTATGCGGATTTATCACGTAGAAGAGCGGTGAGGTCGGTGAACCCTTTTTTGGGCAAAATAGCAATACCCTTCGTAATCATGCGAAATTTTTCCGGCTGCTTAAAATAAATCGTCGCCTTCGCGGGCATAATTTTAATCAAGGGAATATCCGATTTAATCTGCGTTTCCACGCGGTAATCACGCACCTTATTCATGCGCGATAACACTTGCGCCACCGTCTTATTCGCATCTTGAGCGAACAGGGAAAAAGTAAGAAATAGGAATAAATAACGCATTAGGATTGAATATCTTTTCTGTGAAACGTTTAAAGCTAGACGGAAATCAACACCACATTATGGGCCACTAAAACGGCAATAGACCGCCAGATCGCATCCATAGGCAAGGGATCCTCGAAGAAGGAACGCCAAGAGGCCATGTGAGTCGTAAATAAATAAGGTTTAATCGGGTCAAAAACGCGCACATCCAATGTTCCAATGATTGTAAACAAGAGGATGATGGACATCGTCGCAACGATAGGTCCGATGGAATTATCGGTGAAACAGGACAGACAAATCGACAAAGAACTAACTGTAAAAAGGGCTAAAAAGGCCACCGCAAAGCCGCCCAAATACCGCCAATTCACATCCGCCTCCTGTAAAATCACTAATCCATCCGAGTTCAAGACCATCATGTCTCCCGTCCCAAAAAGCAATTTCCCCACCACAACAGACATAATGCCCATCCACAAAATGACAATCAGGGTATAAATACCACCCGCAATGAATTTAGAGAGCAATAATTGGATGCGCGAAATGGGTTTCGTCGCTAACATGCGAATGGTGCCCATGGCCGCTTCACCTGACACTAAATCCCCTGTGACTAAAGCGACTAGTAGTGGGATTTGGATTAATAACATCTGCAAAATGATGAAAGCCACTAAATTTCCATTCAATACGTTGCCCTCAAAGGTCAAAGTCTGTTCAAAGGAAGCGGTCACAAAGGAGATGATGGACATCCCATCAGCCTTCAGCGCGAATTGAATCACCCCCACCAAGACAGTGATTGCAGCTAATCCCAAATAGGACCGCGGTTTCAGCGCAATCTTGATAATTTCGTTGTATAGGCTATGTAGGAGGATCATTGGTTCACAATTTTAATGAAATAATCCTCTAGCGTGCGTTTCGCTTCCAGGGAAAAAATCTCGATGTTATTGTCCACTAATAATTTAGTGAGTGCCGGAATTTCAGACTTTTCGATCGGAAATTGGACGGCTGTATCACCCACATTTTCCCATTGAAGAGCAGGTTTCCAGGCAAGAAGCAAGTTTTTTGCATCCAAAAGTGGGCTTGCCTCTAAGCGCAAGATCAGGTTTTCGCCGTTCATCAAATCACTCACACTTCCTTCCACAATCGAACGGCCCTTATTAATAATCACCATGCGATTACAGATGAGTTCGATTTCTGCCAAATTATGAGAAGACAAGAGAACCGTTTTATTCTGCTCGTTTCGCAAACGCAAAATTAAATTACGGATATCGATAATTCCCTGAGGATCTAAACCTGTCGTCGGTTCATCTAAAATAATGAGGTCTGGGTTGTGTAAAAGTGTCTGCGCGATGCCCAGGCGCTGTTTCATACCGTGGGAAAAGCCTGCAAATTTATCTTTCTCGCGTCCACCTAAACCCACAAAATCGAGCATCATGTAAATTTCTCGCTTCGAAGAAGGTTTTCCGGAAATGCGGGAAAAGATTTCTAGGTTTCGGTAGGCAGATAAATACTTGTAGAAATCAGGTTTCTCAATAATGCTACCCACACGTCCTAAAATGGACTCTCGGTGGGTCGCAATCGATTCTCCAAAAAGTTCTACAGTTCCACTATCCGGCTTAATCAAGGAATTCAAACAGCGAATGCTGGTGCTTTTTCCTGCCCCATTGGGACCTAAAAAACCAAAAACATCCCCTTTAAAAACGCTAAAGCTCACATCGTGAACGGCTTGGAAGGATCCGAATCGTTTCGATAGATTTCGGACTTCAATAATTTTCTCAGGCATATTTTGTAAACACCCGAAAACGGAAAAAGGTTTTATTTTTTAATCAGGGAGTGAGACGTCCGAATGAATTCGAGGACTTTACTTTGCGGTAAATAGCGATTTAAATGCATCGTATTCCAATGCTTTTTGTTCATGTGAAATCCGGGAAAAACAGCATCAGGGAATTCTTCTCTTTGAGCTATAATATCCTCCGGCAATGCTTTATAATTTAAAGATATGGGAGAGGAGACTAAGTCCAATAGCAAAAACATTTTCCCTTTCGTCTTAAATACCAGGTGGTTAGGCCCAAAAGGCTGGCATTCTTCTGTATCCGGAAGGCTTAAGGCAAAATCGCGGAGATCTAAGATGTCCATTTTACTCCACAGTAACTGACTTCGCTAAATTTCTTGGCTTATCTACATCCAATCCTCTCAGTACGCCGATGTAGTAAGAAAGAATTTGTGTTGGGATCACCGAGATAAGCGGTGCTAATAATTCGTCTACCTCTGGAACTACCATCACGTGATCTGCCATGCCGCGGATTTGGGTGTCACCTTCTGAAATAACGGCGATCACCATTCCTTTGCGGGCTTTGATCTCTTGGATGTTCGATACGATTTTCTCGTAATAAGCATCTTTCGTGGCGATGAATAAAACCGGTAGGTTTTCGTCCACTAGGGCGATAGGACCGTGCTTCATTTCGGCAGCTGGATAACCCTCCGCGTGGATGTAAGAGATCTCTTTTAGTTTCAATGCGCCTTCTAAGGCCACTGGGAAGTTGTATCCACGACCTAAGAATAAGAAGTCACGTGCGTCTGCGTAGTGCTTCGCTACTTCTTTAATGGACTCGTGTGTTTCTAAAACAGCCTTTACTTTTTCTGGGATTAAAGCTAATTCAGCTAAATAGCGATTGTATTCTGTTTCCGTAATCGTCTTTTTCTCGCGACCAATTTTGATAGCCATCATGGCTAGCACTGTTAATTGTGCGGTGAATGCTTTCGTACTCGCTACGCCGATTTCTGGTCCAGCATGTGTGTAAGCACCTGAGTGAGATAAACGAGCGATAGATGATCCTACTGCGTTCACAACCCCAAAAATAAAGGCTCCCGCTTCTTTCGCTTTTTCGATAGCGACTAGGGTGTCGGCTGTTTCGCCACTTTGGGAAATAGCGATCAATACATCACCTTCGCCTACGACTGGATTTCTGTAACGGAATTCAGACGCATATTCTACCTCTACTGGAATGCGGCAAAGCGTCTCAATCATATATTCCGCCACTAAGCCAGCGTGCCAGCTAGTACCGCAAGCTACGATGATGATGCGTTTTGCTTGAGAGAACACAGACATGTGTTCTTCCACGCCCGCTAGCGTTAAGGTTAAGTTTTCCATGTCCAAACGGCCACGTAAACAATCCGTTAAGCTACCTGGTTGGTCAAAAATTTCTTTCAACATGAAATGGTCGAAACCGCCCTTTTCGATTTGGGCTAATTCCATGTCTAATTGTTGGATATAGGGTGTAATGGGTTCGTTACCTAGGTTCTTCAAGATGATTTCATCTGGAGAAATAATCGCTAATTCGTAGTCATTAACGTAGATAACTTTCTTCGTATATTCGATAATCGGGGAAGCATCAGACGCTAAAAAGTGCTCGCCCTCGCCCACACCGATCACTAAAGGAGATCCTTTGCGAGCTGCGATTAGGCGGTTTGGGAAGCCTTCTTCCATCACGATGATGACGTAGGCGCCTACCACACGCTTTAATGCGATGCGCATTGCCTCTTCCAATGAGGAATTATTGTTGATTTGGATATCTTCGATAAAGTTGACCAAAACCTCTGTATCCGTTTCACTCTTAAATGTGTAGCCCTTTTGAACTAATTCTTGCTTTAAAGAACCGTAGTTTTCGATGATACCGTTATGTACCAAAGTCAAACGTCCGCTATTCGAAGTGTGCGGGTGCGCGTTCGCATCTGATGGCTCACCGTGGGTAGCCCAACGGGTGTGTCCGATACCAACTGTGGCCTTAGAAATGATTTCCTCATCCCATGCCTCTAGCTCAGCCACACGGCCTTTTTTCTTAAATGTGTTTACCGTTTCACCGAATAATGCAATACCTGAGCTGTCATATCCACGGTATTCTAAACGCTTCAGCCCCTTTAAAATGACAGGGTATGCTGCTTGTTTTCCGATGTACGCTACGATTCCACACATAAAAGAGAATATTTATATTTGTATTATTTGAATAATCAGTCTTTGGGGGTCATTGTGCCCATTTTCCTAGCAAATATCTCCAATTTGAGGTGTATTACCAAATTAATCGGGCATATTTTACTTACCGGTTTATGGTTATAATAGGATTCTTCCGGGAAGGCTCCACTGATTCGCTATTTTTGACTATTTTCGTGAAAGCTGTTTGACAGCCCCTCAATCATTCACTATTAATTCATTTTATGAAAAAAGTCCTTTTTTTAGGCCTGTTATTTTGTGCCTCATTCTCCTTAATTTCTCAAGATCTTCGCGTAGAGCCCCTGAATTGGTGGGTGGGAATGAAGAACCCGAATTTACAATTATTAATTAAAGCCAAAGACCTGCAAGGCGGAACGGTTAGCTCGACAAAAGCTGGTTTAACCGTGAAGAAGGTAACGAATGGCGATAGCCCTAATTACTTATTCGTCGATTTAGTGGTAGCACCTAACGCGCAAGCTGGAACTTATCCTCTCGTTATCAAGAAGAACGGTAAGGTGGTTCAAACCATCAATTATTCATTAGAGGCTCGAGCAAAAGGTTCGGCAAATCGTCCATCGTATTCGACTAAGGATGTGATCTATTTAATTACACCTGATCGCTTTGCGAATGGTAATCCAGCGAATGATAAAGTTGCCGGAATGCGTGATATGTCCTTGAACAGAGGGGCCTTGTATGATCGCCATGGGGGTGATTTGCGTGGTATTTTAGATCATTTGGACTACATTAAAAACATGGGTTTTACGGCTATCTGGAATATGCCGGAGGTGGAGAATGACCAAACACTTGAAAGCTACCATGGATACGGAATTACGGATCACTATAAGATTGACCGTCGTTTTGGTACAAATGAAGACTACCGCGAACTGGGAATGAAGACCCAGTCGAATGGGATGTATTTGATCAAAGATATTATCTTGAATCACTGTGGAAGTGGTCACTGGTGGATGGAAGATATGCCGTTCAAGGATTGGATAAATTTTGGTGGGAAATTCACATCAACGACTCACCGCCGCGAAACTGTTCAAGATCCACACGTGTCTAAATACGATGCGAAATTGCAGACAGAAGGTTGGTTCGTTCCAGCTATGCCAGACTTAAATCAGAAGAATCCTTTCATGCAACAATACATCATCCAAAACACAATTTGGTGGATTGAATATGCGCATTTAGGAGGTTTACGTATTGATACTTACCCGTACTCGACGAAAGAATTTGCGACGATGTGGTCAGATGCTGTTTTGAATGAATACCCTAATTTAAATATGGTAGGCGAGGAATGGTCTTCTAATCCGATCATTACGTCGTATTGGCAGCGTGGAAAAGTGAACCGCGATGGGTATAAATCGTCATTGCCGGCATTAATGGACTTCCCATTACAGAACGCGATTTCTGAGGCGATGAACGAGAATGATAAGGAATGGGGCAAAGGTTTGAACAAAATCTACAGCGTGATTTCGAACGATTTAGTGTATGCGAATCCGGATAATTTGGTGGTGTTTGGTGATAACCACGATATGTCACGTATTTACACACAAGTGAAACATGATCAAGCCTTATTGAAGATGGCGATGACCTATATTTTCACGACGCGTGGTATCCCACAGGTATTTTATGGAACAGAGATTTTGATGTCAAATCCGAAATCAAACGAGCACGGTGAAATTCGTGGCGACTTCCCAGGTGGCTGGGCTGGCGATTCGAAGAATGCTTTTACGGGTGCGAATATGACAGCGGATGAAAAAGCGATGCAGGATTTCTTCAAGAAGATTTTGAGCTGGAGAAAAGGTTCAGAAGCGATTCATAAAGGTAAATTGTTGCATTTTGGGCCGGAGAATTCAGGCGAAGGCAATGGCGTTTATGTGTATTTCCGCTATACTTCTACACAAAAAGTGATGGTGGTGTTGAATAAAAATGCGGACGCTCGCAACATCGATTTGAGCCACTATGAGGAGATTTTACCGGCTGGTGCGAAGGCACATAATGTGATGGAATCGACGGATGTTGTTTTCGGTAAGACCTTGAACGTACCTGCTAAGTCGGCACAAATTTTTGAAATCCGATGAGGTATTTAGTTTTATTATTATTCTCTTTTTCTACCCTCGCTCAGGTAAGCACCGAGGAGATTTTTCCTACTGGAGATAAAGAGATTACCTTAATTTTTGATTTGAAGCTCGCGAAAGATTCGCGGGCTTCTGGTCTTTTAGGCAAAACATCCGATGTGTTTTTATGGTCAGGCGCCGGTGATGCGGATGCGGGCGATGCCTTCAAATACCAGCCAGCGGGCCAAACTAATTTCAGTGTTCCTTTCGAAAAAGGAAAGATGACCTCTTTAGGAAATGATAAGTGGTCCATCAAACTAACACCAAGAACCTATTTTAATGTGCCAGCTGGAAATCCGATTGTAAAATTAGGATTGCTATTAAAGAGCGGAGATGGGAAAGCGCAGACGGAGGATTTTATTTTGAAACTCTATGCGGGTGCTTATGCCTTGAAATGGCTATCACCTACAGAATCTTTCACCTTGGCTGATGCTGGAACTTCAGTAAACGTTCGCGCGAAATTTTCTGCGACTTCTTCGATTAGTTTGAAATCTGGTGGAACGGTTTTATCGACCGCAAGCTCTTCCGATTCTATTAATTACACCTACAGTTTGGGTGCAGAAAAGGGTAAGCTTCATACCTTGATTTTGGAAGGGACGTCGGGTTCGAATACCTTGAAAGACTCGGTGAGAATTCTGACAAAACCCGCGGTGGTTACGGAGGCTTTACCGGCTGGAATTAAGGATGGAGTAAACTATGTAGGCGACCGGGTCGTCTTGTGTTTTTATGCACCTTCGACTTCCTTCGTTTATGCGATTGGCGAGTTTTCTAATTGGGCGGCCTTACCGGCTTATCTGATGAAACGGACGGCAGATGGTTTGCGTTATTGGGTGGATTTAGGCCCTCAGGTGCCTGGGAAAGAGGTAGCTTATCAGTTTTGGGTAGATGGGAAATTAGCGGTGGCCGATCCTTTGACAGAGAAAATTCTAGATCCTTCGAACGATACCTACATTTCTGCGACGACCTATCCTTCACTTAAAACCTATCCGACGGGTGCCAAAGGAATCGTGTCCGTGTTCGAATCGGGGGCAACTCCTTACGTATGGAAGACGACTAATTTTACGCGTCCTGCTTCTTCAAATTTGCAGGTATATGAATTGTTGATTCGTGATTTTGTGGCGGATCGACGCTACAAAACGGTGGCGGATTCGCTCGGATATTTGAAGAAATTAGGGATTAATGCGATTGAATTAATGCCGGTGGCGGAGTTCTCTGGGAATGATTCCTGGGGGTATAATCCTATCTTTTACACGGCGCCGGATAAGGCGTATGGGACGAAAAACGATTTGAAGTACTTGATCGACAAATGCCATGAAAATGGAATCGCGGTCATCATGGACATCGTTTTGAACCAGGCGGATTACGAAAATCCCTATGTGAAGATGTATTGGGATGGGTCGAAGCCCTTAGCGACTAGTCCGTTTTTTAACCCTTCCGCGACGCACCCGTATAGCGTTTTCTTTGATTTTAATCACGAGAGTACGCACACGCAATGGCTGGTGGATGTGGTGACGAAGTTTTGGCTTCAGGAATACAAGATAGACGGTTATCGTTTTGATTTGTCCAAAGGTTTTACGCAAACCCCGTCCGGTTCAAACGTCGATCTTTGGGGACAATACGACGCATCCCGCGTGAAGATTTGGAAAAGAATCTATGATAAAATTCGTTCGTATGATGCATCTGCTTATTTGATTCTAGAGCATTTTGCGGCGAACAACGAGGAGAATGAATTAGGCAATTACGGGATGTTATTGTGGGGGAATTCGAAATACGACATGACGCGAATAGCCCAGGGCTACACGCAAGATTTCAGTCAAGCCTCTTATAAAATGCGGGGATTCACGAATCCAAGTGTGTTGAATTACATCGAGTCTCATGATGAGGAGCGCTTGATGGTAGAAGTGGCGAATGCAGGAAAGAAAGTCTTCACCGCTCAAGAAAGATTAGAGCGGATGAAAATGGCTGCAGCCACTTTCTTTACGATACCTGGACCAAAAATGATCTGGCAATTTGGAGAATTAGGCTACGATGTTTCCATCAATGAAAATGGTCGCACAGGTTCTAAACCATTAAAATGGGCCTATCAGCAGGATTCAGAGCGGGCTAAATTATTGAAAGTCTACCAGCAATTAGGCGCTTTGAAATCTTCTAAAGCGATCTTTACTTCCACTGAATTTACCGTGGGAGCGATTGGGGCCGTGAAGCGAAATTTACTTACCAAAGGATCCGAATATGTCTTGGTGATTGCAAATCCAGATATCACCTCGCAGGCGGTATCGGTAGGTTTCCCGACGACTGGACTTTGGTATGATTATTTCAGTGGTAAGTCTTTCGAAGTAAAAAATGCGGAGGCAAAAATGAATTTATTGCCTGGTGAATTTCACCTCTTAACCAATGTCTCTTGGAATACGATAGACCTTGGTTTAGTGCCTTGGTCTGTCCCTGATTTTAACATCTTAGGCGTAGAGTCAGAGTCCATTGCTCTTCAGGTTTATCCCAACCCGGCAAGGGAAATGGTCAAAGTAGATTGGGAAGCTACTTCAACGGGAGAAACGGCCTTGAAAATGGTGGATGCCATGGGAAGAGAAGTGTATCAGAAGAATTTACCTCAGATAAAAGGAGTAAATTCCACCACCTTATCCACTCAAAATCTACCCAAAGGGCTTTATTTCATCCAAGTTAATACTCAGCGTAAAAAATTACTTCTTCAATAATCATGAAAAAAATCGCCTTTCTTTTGCTGTTCGCTATATCGGCATCCGCTCAAACAAAATCGGATCTTACCGGTGCGGCTGCCCTTTTCGATCTACAATTTACGACACAGGAATTGGACACCCTGTATTCGGATGTGGTGGATAATCTAGCAAATTACAAGGCGATGCACGCGCTATCGTTGAACAATAATGTGCCTTTGAGTCTTTGGCAAAACCCAAAACTCCCTGGCATGAAATTCGATCAAACACAGCGTCCGGTTGTATGGCCTGCGGTTAAAGTGACACTGCCGAAAAACCGGAACGATTTAGCGTTTTACTCCATCGATCAACTCGCGCAGCTACTAAAGACAAAGCAAATCACCTCGGTCGAATTGACGCAATTTTTCATCGAGCGAATCAAAAAGCATGGCGAGACTTTGCAATGTGTTATCAGTCTTCAAGAGGACCTGGCTCTAGCCCAAGCGCGTCAAGCGGATCAGGAAATAGCGGCAGGGAAATACCGGGGTTTATTACACGGAATTCCCTACGGATTGAAGGATTTGTTTGCGGTAAAAGGCACGAAGACGACCTGGGGGGCGGCTCCTTACAAGGATCAGGTGATTGACGATGATGCCTATGTATATTCAAAATTGAAAGAATCAGGCGCTGTTTTGGTCGCTAAGTTTACTTTAGGTGCACTTGCCATGGGCGATTATTGGTATGGCGGTAGAACGAAAAATCCCTGGAATTTGAATTATGGATCGTCCGGTTCTTCGGCTGGTTCTGCATCCGCTACGGTGGCAGGTTTAGTTCCTTTTGCGATTGGTACAGAGACTTGGGGTAGTATCGTTTCTCCTTCCAC
>JBMSJH010000025.1:0-14389 GCA_049418705.1 Aquirufa sp. | reverse complement strand
CCTAGATCAGCGATCTTGATTCCACCGGTTTTATGTGCTTGAGTCACCAAAGCAAACGGATCACTCACCTCCCGCAAACAAACACGCATCGTATAGGCCGGTGTAAATATTCCCTGAGATTTCGCATAGCCTTGTGAAAACAATTCGGTCATTCCGTATTCTGAGGCAATCGAATCAAGCCCCATCTTTTCTTGTAGATAGGCATGCACCTTGTCTCGAATCCACTCTTCGCGACGACCCTTCATTCCTCCCGTTTCCATCACGATTAATTGATCTTTGTGCTCCTTCAGGAAAGATAAATCAATCCCCGAATCGACTAAATCCAATTAACCAAAGGTGACGCCCATCAACCAAACCTTTTTGTCCGTAGCCAAAGCTTGACGCAAAGCATCTACAAGAGCTTCGTACTGATTCAGATAAAAACCAGACAACTCAGACCCAGATGCCTTAATGAAATGATTCATCATGAAGACCAGAGAAGAAGTCGAACGCTCTAAATAAGAAGGGAGCAAAGCGAAAATATGGTACTCACTTAGCGGACCATATTCCCGTTCGAAGGCAATCTTCGAAATCTGCTGGTAAAATCCGGGATCGCAAACGGGGTGTTTCGAGGGAATTTGACCCGTTGTTCCGGAACTTTCGAATGAGAACAAAACGGGTTCAGACCCCGTTAATACCTGATGATTTTTAAAAAGTTCGATGGGCAAAAAAGGCACCTCCGTCCAATGTTTGATTTTTTCAGGGGATACACCAGAAAGCTGAATATATTGCTGATAAAGCGGGTTATTTTCAGCCTGAAAACGAAAAACATCCAAGGCCAGGGCATCAAAATCCGCCTCCTGCATGTGCAGAACCCGGTTTTTAAGTTCTTTCCTCTGTTCGTTGATCGTTTGACCCATTTGATTTCGCTAGATGTAGCGCAAAATTAACGCAAATCATTAACTTTACTGCTGAAATTTTCAAAGGATTCCATGCGGAAATTAGTGGGCATATTCGGGGTATTATTAATGGGACTAGGAGCTTGTGTACAAGAACCTACGTTTAGCTCTACGCCTACTATCTCATTCAAGTCGATTCAAAAAATTACCAAAACCAGTAATGACGGATTCGGTGGCACCACGAAAATCGATTCGGTCATCATGAGTATTAACTTTCAAGACGCCGAAGGAGATTTAGGACTAACCGAAGCTCAATTAAAGGCTGATCCGAAATACAAGGATTTTCGCAATTTCGAGGTAGCCGTGATGTTACGTAAGAATGGCGTATTTATTCCCATCACCTTCACGCCGGCCTTAGGTGGTTTAATGAATTTTAACTTCAAGCCAAATCAAAAGTCAGGTCCTATCGAGGGAAGCATCGATTATTCTACGCAATTCGTTTATGCTTTTTATAAAGGCTATAGCCCTCAATTCACGGCTAAAAACGATACTTTGAAGTTCAAAATATTCATCAGAGACAATGCTTTGAATCAAAGCAATACGATCGAGACTGATCCCATCGTGATCTTTAAGGATTAAAGACTCTTCAGTTTTTTATAGATCTCCGGCTGCAATCGGTAGGTAAACATGCGCTGATCACGTTCATCTAGCTGAATATCTAAAATTTCCTCGTCGACAAAGATCAGCCCTAAGGTTTTAGTGAAATTCTCAATCAACTTAGCTCTAAACTGACGCTGTGACTCGGGAGTACTTTTATGCTTTCCAAAAAAGGCAATAATCTGATGCCCATTCACAAAACCTTGCTCGTAATTCAAAATCAAAAAGTCCAGGAACAAACGCTCATTTGCCCCTAATAAAAAGCGAATAGATTTCTTCAATTTATTACGTTTGAATCGACGGTAAATCTCAAATATCAAGGCCACAGTTAATATGACAAGTAACACTGCACCGAATACCGCAAATCGCTCGTACCATGGCGCTTCATCTAACGTACCTATGTATTCTGCCTCACTGATGAGGGTTTGAACGGAAGCTACCGTAAAACCAGGTTCCTGTACGGAGGATTTCACTAAATTATTAGTCCAAACTAACGAATCTCCACTCACATGCATATAGGTTTCCGTATCGTCACCTCGCTGTGCATTTAAGTAGATTCGGTGCGGATTTTTCCATTGATACACTTTAAAATCATCTTCCACATCAATAAAGAACATCGTATCAAAGGCGAAATCTTTATTGGGTTTGTCTGATATAATAAAATAGCGACCATTAAAGACATAGGGCTTGGTATCTTTGGAGTCTAAGAAATTTCGGACAATATCTAATTTAATTTCTCCCAAACGAGTGAATTTTTGATTAAAAAAATCATACTCATAGATCCCATAATCCCGATTAAAGGCTGTTTTCTTCTCCGTATCGTTCATGTGAACGGTGCTCAATAAATAATAGCGATCTTTTTTAGCCGAAAATCCTGAAATTCCATCGAAAATCGATGCAGGAATATCCCCATCGGCAGCGATGCTCATCCATTCTTTGGCAATAAAATCGAATTTCGTCAAGATATTATTGGATCTCCAAAAACCATATCCCCCAAAGGAATAAACATCATCCCCTCGCATAAAAATGCTACTCAGGCAATTCGCCCCCCTAAAAAAGGTCTGATCTAAGCGCTTCAAAGTCCAATTAGACTTATCTAACTCATACATCTGACCCGTGCAATGAATCGTTAGGTAATACTTCGCCGATTTTCCAATTTGAAATTCATGTATACCATCAGAACCAGGTAAAATATCGTCAAAATTGACATTGACCGGGCTCACGGTATCTACTGCAACCCAACCAGTTTGGGGTTTATAACGCGAAATTTCATGCGTAACTAGGTGCAAACGCAAATAATTGATGGACTTATCTTCTTGCCATTTAATATACTGTCCCAGGCCGCTGAATGCGATTTGAGTACACAAGAAGAGGAACAGAATCGCTTTTTTTAGCATTTAGATGTGGTTGCGTCCTCAAAAATAACTAATTTTGTAAATTAACAAGGTTATTTAGCATTCAACGCATGACATTACATAGAGAAGGACGGACCCTATTATTGACTTCATTACTCATCGTATTAGGTATTAATGGCCTGGTTGCGTATTTCTTCCCTGAAAATGTCTATTTGAGAGAGACCATCGTGGTCATCACCTCGTTATTCTATCTCATTATCTTACAATTTTTCCGTGTTCCAAAGCGCGTGACGGAGATTAACCCGAAGCACATCATCGCCCCAGCGGATGGAAAAGTTGTTGTAATCGAAGAAACCGTAGAAACAGAGTATTTCAACGGACCACGTCGCCAGGTATCGATCTTCATGTCACCGATAAACGTGCACGTAAACTTCAACCCTATCTCAGGAATCGTATCTTATTTCAAATACCACCCAGGCAAGTTCTTAGTGGCTTGGCACCCTAAATCAAGTACAGAAAATGAGCGCACAACCTACGTTGTGAAGCATGAAAACGGTACAGAAGTATTGTTCCGCCAGATTGCAGGTGCTTTAGCGAAACGTATTTGCTGGTATGCGAAAGAAGGGGATGCTGTCGTGCAAGGAACGGAATTCGGCTTCATTAAATTCGGTAGCCGTATCGATATCTACTTGCCATTAGACGCAGAAATCTGCGTTAATATCGATGACAAACCGGTAGGAGGCGAAACGGTAATTGCTAAATTAGCTTAAGACCACGAAGTCCAAGACTCCTCAATCAACTTGATAATTTTCTCGAGACCTTCCTGATCCACTTCAGAGAAGTCAGCTAATTGATCTGAATCTAGATCAAAAACAAGCACAACCTCGCCATTCACGATGGCAGGCAAAACAATCTCGGATTTCGAAGCCGATGCACAGGCGATGTGCCCCGGAAAAGCCTCCACATCTGGAACTAAAACCGTCTCCCGAGTCGTATAAGCATGCCCGCAAACGCCTTTATGAAAAGGAATGCGAGTACAAGCCACAGGACCTTGAAATGGTCCTAAGACTAATTGATCTTCTTTGGTCAGGTAAAATCCTACCCAGAAAAAGCCAAATACCTCATGCACCGCCGCAGCGATGTTCGCTAGGTTTGCATATTTATCTGTCTCACCTGCTAATAGAGATTGAATTTGGGGATAAAGTGAAGCGTATTTTTCTTTACGAGTTCCTTCAATTTTAATTAAATCCTCTGCCATCTTATGCGAAATATCGTTTTAACCACGTCGAATCCGCTCTTTGTAACCAGCCTGAGCGGTAGGCTCCTAATGATTCCGTTTGTAATGGAATCACATCTTTCGAAGGGGTCAATAAAGGGTTATTCTTCAAGGCCGTTAAGGGCAATAAAATAACTTCATCGCCTTCCACGATAGCTGTGCTACGGTCGAAGAAATCGATGCCTAATGCAGCGCCCATCTCTTTAAACCAGCGCGTAGAAGCATCGATGGAACAGCCGGAGGCAGCGTTGATTGTTTCGTCTACGGCGATCACAATCACTTGCTGAAAACGAATCTCAAATGAGGCATTCAAACCAGCTCCATGTGCCGCCCATTGGGTTAAAGCAGGTGTCAGGTAGTTTTCAATTGCTTGGGTTTCCGACGTTGAAAAAGGTCGGTTCGCCTGATATACCCACACGCGGGAGTGATCGGGCATTTGTTCTATCGGTAAGTACATAATTTTACATGGATTGCTGAACGAGTTCAGCTAAATCTACTACTTGGATGTGTTTTTCTTTGCCTACTTTGTTCAGGCCGTCTTGGACCATAACCATGCAGAATGGGCAGGCTAAGGCTACTTTGGTGACGCCAGAATCCACCATTTCTTTTACTCTCTTCACCTGTACGTCTTCGCCACCTGTTTCTGGTTCTTTGAAAACTTGAGCGCCGCCGGCTCCACAGCAGAGTCCTTTGGTTCTACAACTTTTTAACTCGATTAGTTCCTTTTTTAATCCGGAAATGATTTCGCGAGGTGCTTCGTAGACGCCATTTCCACGACCTAAGTAGCAGGAATCATGGTAGGCCACTTGCTCTAAAGACGTTTCTTCTGAGGCTTTTATTTTTCCGGCGCTGATTAATTCTGCCAAAAGCTGGCTATGGTGAATCACCTCATAAGTTCCGCCTAAGCCTGGGTATTCATTTTTTAAGGTATTGAAACAATGCGGACAAGCCGTCACAATCTTCTTCACTGCATAGAGGTTCAGGACCTCGATGTTCGCCATCGCTTGCATTTGGAACAAGAACTCATTCCCCGCTCTTCTCGCCGGATCTCCCGTGCAAGATTCTTCCGTGCCTAACACCGCAAATGAGATACCCACTTTCTGCAAAATCTCCGAAAAGGCACGCGTTACTTTCTTGTGGCGATCATCAAATGACCCCGCGCATCCTACCCAAAAAAGAAATTCTGGCTGTTCCCCCGCTGCGGCGAATTCAGCCATCGTTTTGATCTTTTCCATTAGCTCTTTTGTTGCTCACGCATTTGCGTCACGGTTAAACGGCTTCCATCATCGCTCCAGCCCGGAGGCCCAAAAACATAACCCAATGCCGATTTAATACTTTTAGCTTTAGCTACATCTTTGATCATTTGCACCCATTCATAGAACGCTATTTTAGCCGGATTATAGCTTTCAATCTGCTTCGTTAAACCGTATTGAGGACGTTGATTCTCGGAAACAAACGACCCGAAAATCCGATCCCAAATGATCAATACCCCCGCATAATTCGTATCCAGATAATCTAGATCCGTGCCATGGTGCACGCGGTGATGGGATGGCGTGTTCAAAATATATTCGAACCAACGCGGCATCTTATTAATTAATTCCGTGTGTATCCAGTACTGATACAGCAAACTCGTTTGCTGGAAGAACATGACGATAAATGGATGAACACCGATCAAGGGCAACCAAAGCCAAAATATAAAACCTCCGGATAGATTGCCTGTCCAAGTTTGGCGCAAGGCCGCAGCTAGATTATACTTAGGCGATGAATGATGCACCATGTGTGAAGCCCAATAAAAGCGAACGACATGCGAGATGCGATGCACCCAATAATAGGTCAAATCTTCGCCGAAAAATGCCAGCACCCAAACTGGCCAGCTTTGGCCTAAATCAAACAGTTTCCAGTTATTGTACACATAAAATGAGGCCCCCACGGTGATGGCCTTGGTTATAAATCCTATCCCTAAATTACCCAAACCCAAACCAATCGAGGTCATCGAATCCTTTGCCTCCACATAGTCCCGGTGCGTCTTGTACAGGATATAGGATTCCAACAAAACAGTGAAAAGGAAAAATGGAACGGCATATAAAATTAAAGCTGGACCCATATTAGTTTAATTTAACAACATTACGCAAAAAGGCTTCAGACGAGGCAATTGGCGCATCCGTCAGCTTGCCTAATAAATTAGAGGTTATCACGTGATTACCTGAATTAGGAAAGGCTTCCGACTTTTTCAAACTAGCCGGCGTACCTAATTGTTCAAACATTTCCTTCATCGCATCCACCGAAACCACCTGATCTTGATGCTCCTCATCCTTGTAATAATAGCCTAAGAAAACGGGGATTTTCACCTTTTCAAACTCCTCCTTAGTCATCGCATGAGTCAATAAATTTTGTACAGCTACAACGCCTTCCAGGTTATAATGCAGACTCCAGTTTTCCGCATGTCCTTTCGCCATTACTGGAATATCGCGGTAATCACTACCCGTTATCAAATGAGCCATTTGCAATCCCCAAGGATTATCTAATAAAGTAGCGTTCGGATCCTTAATGGCAATGCAAGGTCCGTATAACATTAAAGCTTTTATCTCTGGATGTTTTGAGGCTAGCACCAGTGACATCGCACCCCCAAAAGAAGTCCCCAAAACCACCACCTCATCGCCTAATTTCTTCGCGATGGCATAGTAGTTTTCAACGCTTTGGTAATACTCATCCGCCGTTACCTTCGCAAAGGTTGAATCAGAATCAGGCACCCCGTGACCTGCCACGCGAGCTAACAAAAGATTAGCCCCAAATTTCTTCGCCACCTCCCGGTGCAGAGGATCTCCCTCCATAGGCGAGGCAGAGAAACCATGCACATACATGAATACGACTTTTGTCTTCTTAGGTTGAACAGAATCTGCCCAAATAATGCGCGCCTCATTCCCTGGCTTCAAAACCGTTTTCGATTCCTTAGCGGCAATGTATTCCGGCATCGCTTGGGCTGAATCCGGAATATCCGTCCAACTTGCTTGACCAGCTAAAACTGGCGCTTCAGGCTTAGGACCCACTAAATAAAGGGCTACTAAAACCCCTAAAATCAATGCTATTTTTTTCATACTTATTCTTTAGCCCAATTCAGACGATCGGCCGGATTAAATTTCCAAGGACTTTGGTTTGTTTCCACGTTTGCAAACATAGCATTCCACGCACCAGGTGCATCCGATAATTCCATGATTTGGTAACGACGCATTTCTAAAATAATACTCAAAGGCGACAGCTCCATCGGACAAGCCTCCACACAGGCCTGACAAGAGGTACAAGCACGTAATTCTTCGGCGGAGATTCGATCAAATAAAGATTTCCCATCTTCCACAAAAGTGCCCTTGTTCGATTTCAATATACCACCCACTTCCTCTAGACGATCGCGGGTATCCATCATGATCTTGCGTGGTGAAAGTGCTCGGCCCGTTTGATTCGCAGGGCATTGTTCTGTGCAACGGCCACATTCGGTACACGAATACGCATCCAATGCATTCTTCCAAGTCAGATCCATCACATCTTTCGCTCCAAACTTCGCCGTACTAGCTCCCTGCTCCTCTACTGGCTGACCTAACATCAACTTCACTTCGTGTGTCACCGAAGGCATGGCAGACATCTTCGCCGATGCTTCTAAACTAGAGAAATAGGCGGAGGGGAAAGCAAAGAAAATATGCAGGTGTTTCGAATACGTCACATACAAGGCAAAGGCTAGAATTCCGGCAATGTGAAACCACCAGGCGCCACGCTCGAGAAGAACGAGTGATCCAGTAGAAAATGTCTCGAAAAGAGGCATCAATGACCCCGAAATCACGAAGGATCCCACGGGATGGTAATGCTCTAAACCACGCGTTTGCAAAACGGCATCCGCCCCATTCATCGTCCATAAAGCTAGCATTAAAACGACCTCGATAAGTAAAATTTGGTAGGCATCCTTTACGGGAAAACCAGCTAATTCCTGGTGATTCGAAGGCTGTAAACGACCGATGCGAAACACACCACGACGCATAAAAAAGAAGACACAGGCTACAAAAACTCCCGCAGCTAAGATTTCAAAGAAGTTCAATAAACCTGTGTAAAAAGAGCCCAAGAAAGGAGCAAACAAGCGATGGGTTCCTAAAATTCCATCCAGTACTATCTCCAATACCTCGATATTAATTAACACAAAACCGATATAAATCAGGAAGTGGAAGAAGCCGACGATGGGCTTAGAGAACATCTTTTTTTGACCGAAAGCTAACAGTGCCATGCGCTTAAATCGCTCCGAAGGCTGGTCATTTAATTCAACTGGTCTGGCAAGACGAATGGTTTGAATAATAAGCGAGAAACGCTGATAAATCACATACGCCATTCCCCCTAAGAGGGCGATAAATAGTAGTTGAGGCAGGTAGTTCATCGTTGATGTAGAAATTACATAAATGTAATAAAAATTCTACGATAATTCCTTTTTCAAAAAGCGTCCTGTGTGACTATTTTTCTCTTTCGCGATCTGCTCTGGAGTTCCGCTCGCGATCAACTGACCACCCGCATTCCCTCCTTCTGGACCCATATCGATCAGGTAATCGGCCACTTTGATCACATCCATATTGTGTTCGATGATCAAGACGGTATTTCCCTTGTCTACTAATTTCTGTAGAACATCTAAAAGTAAACGGACATCTTGGAAGTGTAATCCGGTCGTCGGTTCATCTAACACATAGAGTGTTTTACCCGTATCTTTTTTCGATAATTCTTCTGCTAGTTTCACGCGCTGTGCTTCACCTCCAGAAAGTGTCGTAGCGTGTTGTCCTAAGGTGATGTATCCCAAACCTACTTCGGATAAAGTCTGCACGCGACGGAATATGCGTGGCTGGTTTTCGAAGAATTCCAAAGCCTGCTCCACCGTCATATCCAACACATCCGAAATCGATTTTCCTTTGAAGCGAACTTCTAATGTCTCGCGATTAAAACGCTTTCCTTTACAAGTCTCGCATTCCACTAAGACATCCGGCAAGAACTCCATCTCAATCTTTTTGCGACCAGCTCCTTCACAATCTTCACAGCGACCACCCTTCACATTGAAGCTAAAACGACCCGCCTTGTACCCCCGAATTTTCGACTCAGGCAATTCACAATACAGCGTACGAATGTCGCTATACATATTTGTATAAGTAGCCGGATTCGAGCGAGGGGTGCGACCGATGGGACTTTGGTCCACCTCAATCACCTTATCAATATTCTCTAAACCCGTGATGGCTTTATGTGGCATGGCATCCCGCTTCGTGCGATCGAAATGCTGCTTTAATTTTAATACTAGGGTATCGTGAATCAAGGTCGATTTACCAGACCCAGAAACACCCGTCACGACGGTCAAAGTACCCAAAGGCAATTTCACCGACACGTTCTTCAAATTATTTCCGGTCGCCCCTTTCAATTCAATAGTCAGGCCATTGCCTTTACGACGAACAGCAGGAATCGCAATCTCCAGTGCTCCGTTCAAATAAGCCGCCGTAGGTGTCTTTAATTTCAAAAACTCAGCGGGCGTACCCGAACCTACCACATTACCTCCATGACGACCTGCGCCCGGACCAATATCCAAAATATAATCTGATTCCAGCATCATGTCCTTGTCGTGTTCCACGACTAAGACCGAATTACCTAAGTCCCTTAAATCCTTTAAAGCTTGAATTAATTTCTCATTATCCCGCTGGTGCAAACCGATACTCGGTTCATCCATGATATAGAGAACACCCACGAGCTGAGTTCCTATTTGCGTGGCTAGGCGAATACGCTGTGCCTCTCCACCCGAAAGACTTTTCATCGGTCGATCGAGCGTTAAATAGGTTAATCCGATTTGGGTTAAAAAGCCCACGCGTTTTCTGATTTCTTTCAACACTTCCACCCCGATCTGCTGCTGGCGATCGCTCATCCGCGTTTCCACGTCTGAGAACCAGGCCTCCAGTTCGTTGATGTCCATTTGGGCTAATTGACCAATGTGCTTATCCGCGATTCGGAAGTGCAGGGATTCTTTCTTCAAACGATATCCATCGCATTCTGGACATTTCTTGATGATCATAAAATCCTTCAACCAGTCCTGCGTCTTCTCCGAACCGGACTCCTGCTGGCGTTTCAAGAAATTAACAATACCATCGTATTTCGTATTCCACTCCGTTCCCTCGTATTTCTTAGAAGGCACCGCCACTGGCTCCTCCGAACCATAGAGCATTAATTCCACGGCCTCCGCTGGAAACTTCGCAATGGGAGTAGAAAGTCCCACTTTGAAAGGCTTCAATAAAACCTCTAATTGCTTGAAGATCCACAGCTCCCGGTATTCTCCAATCGGAGCAATGGCACCACGAATAATACTCAAAGAGCGATCTGGAATAACTGAATCCTCTGTAATTTCTTCCACCACACCTAGGCCGTTGCAGCAAGGGCACGCGCCATAGGGGCTATTAAAGGAGAAAGTATTCGGGGCAGGTTCGTCGTAAGACAAGCCTGTTGCCGGATCCATTAAGGTTTGCGAGAAGTAATGTAATTTATCTTTGGCATCCAGGACATAGACTTGACCTTTGCCTTGATTCATGGCGGTTTGTAAGCTTTGAGACAAACGTAAGCGTTCGTCTTCTGTTACCACTAAACGATCAACCACAATTTCGATATCGTGTACTTTGAAACGATCGACCTGCATCTTCGGTTCGATGTCCATTATTTCCCCGTCGATCCGAACCTTGGTATATCCCCACTTCGCGATTTGTACAAAGAGTTCGCGGTAGTGTCCCTTGCGGCCTTTCACTACGGGTGCAAGCAAAACGACTTTGCCTTTATTGAATTGAGTTAATAAAGTTTCGATGATTTGATCGACCGACTGCTTGACCATTTTCTCCCCTGATAGGTATGAAAAGGCCTCTCCAGCGCGGGCATATAGAAGACGCAAGAAATCATAGATTTCAGTGGTTGTCCCTACCGTAGAACGCGGGTTTTTAGAAGTCGTCTTTTGTTCGATGGAAATGACTGGGGAAAGTCCTTCGATCTTGTCTACGTCCGGACGTTCCATGTTTCCAAGGAAGGAACGAGCGTAGGCGGAGAAGGATTCCATGTAGCGTCTTTGGCCCTCTGCATAAATGGTATCAAAGGCTAAAGACGACTTTCCCGAACCCGAAATACCGGTCACCACCACGAGCTGATTGCGCGGAATGGAAACGTCAATATTCTTTAAATTATGCTCGCGTGCGCCCAGCACTTGAATGTGGGAAAATCCGGTAGAATCTGACGCTTTTGAAGCCATAGTTTGGGAATCGATCGATCCACAAAGGTACAAAAAAAGAGGCTGCCCTTAAAGGGGCAGCCTCAAACTAATTTCAAATAAATCTTATTTGTTCAACAATTCGTCGAAAGTGATGCTCACATAGTAAATGCTGCCCACTAATGGGTTACCCCAACCAGTTGTATAAGCAACACCACCTAAGTTTGTACCACCTACTTTGATGATTGACTTGATCTCAGACACTTTCTTGCTCACTTGCATATCTAATGTTGAGAACGCAGGAATCATAGATAATTGTTGTTGGTTCACCACTTGGTTTACAATAGATGATTGCCAAACAAATTGATCTTGGTATCTCCATGTTGCATTGAAGCCCCATCCTGAATTTCCGATGTTACGATTACCTAAAGTAACGTTCGTACGGTAGTTCGGTGTGTTGAAACCTAATTGGTAATCAGCTAATCCACCATTGTCTTTAACAGCGTTGTAAGAAACGTTTGTTCCTAATGCCCAACGGTTTCCTAAGTCATAATCAATGCCTAAGCCCCAACCGTTAGTAACAACTTCGTTATCTACGTTAGATGGGAAAGAGAAGTAGTTTAATGAACCTGCCAAAGTTGTGCTAGGTTGCGCTACCACCTGACCAGCAGAGAAGTTTGTGAAGTTTGATTGGTATGCATAGAAATCAACAAACATTTGTGGAGTGATCATTCCTTTGTAACCTAATTCAACAGTTTGAACCTGCTCTGGCTTCCAAGTCTTCGCTTTGTAAGTCACCCACTTTGTTGGATCTGTTGGGCTAGCTAAGATAGATTGTAAAGTATATGAGTTACCTGATAATTTGTAACGATCTTGAACTACCGCTAAACCACCTAATAAACGAGCAGATGGAGTTAACAAGTTAATGTATTGATCTTGTGTCGTAGGGATACGGAAACCTGTTTGTAAAGAGGCACGGAAGTTAGACGTTCCTTGTGTTAACACACCCGAAATACGTGGGCTAAATACACCTTCAAAGTTTTCGTTCTTGTCATAACGAAGAGAACCTGTTACTTTCAAGTGATCAGCGAATAACTTCTTAGAAGCTTGTGCATAAGCACCATATTCGTTGATTGAGAACTCGCTACCATCATTTTGTAATGCGAATAAAGTTCCTTCAGAGTTCAAGGCATATTGACGGAAGTTTGCACCTACGATCAATTCTACTTTGTTATTTAATTTCTCAGTTAAGTTGTACATACCCTCTAAGTGATAAAGAGCAGACTTATCTGTAAACTTAGCTCCAGCAGGTAAAGCTTTTGCCTTTATTGCATCTACTGCCGCATTAAATCCTGCAGTACCCGGAACTAAACGACCAACATCGGCTTTCGCACGAGCTGTTCCATGGTAGTAAGGGAAAGACGATTGAGTACTAGCTACTGCTAAACCTACTGCTGAAGCAGGAGCCACACCTTTTAAAAGGTTTGTTTGTAACACAGTTCCAAAGTTAGTTAAAGCTAAACCTGCGAAAGTAGAGAAATACTCTGGGTACCAAGCCGTAGATGGCTTAGCTGCTTCGTTTACTAATTGACCTAAAGTACCTGTTGCATAGGCATCACCTGAGTTCTCTTGAGTTGTATACGCACGAACGAAGAAGTTAGATCCTTTTAATTCAGCTTTGTATTGTCCCATTGAGAAGTTCTTGATCGAATAACGATCAGCTCCTGTGTACATCGTCGTACCTTGACCATAAGATCCTTGTAAGATTAACTCTACCTTATCGTTGAAACGGTAGTGTAATGCCGCATTGAACTTAATGTTACGGTTTGCATAAGATGACAAATCACGTTCTGCATAACCTTCACGTGAGATCGCTACGTTAGGAACAATGTATCCTAAGATTGCAGATGGAGTTAATAAACCACCTGTAGCTGCAGAAATTTGGTTAATTCCAGCCGTTAATGGGTTTGTTGGAACCGCTAAAAGAGGCTTTAATGACGATAACATATTTACGTTTGTCTCATCACCAAAAACACTCACACCATTGTACGCTAAGTTAGTTCCACGAGAACCTGCACCTAATACCGTACCATTTAATAAAGATTGATCACGTGTATCAGTTGCTTGCCAGTCATCAGCCGTCAATTGGTTGAAGTTTAATTTGAACGCAACTTTGTTATTAAATGCTTTAGCAAAACGAATAGAGATATCTCCATAAGGAGTCATTGTCTCTGTACGGTTGCTTGCATACATCGCTCCTGTTTTCACTTGAGCAGATAATCCTTGGAATAAGAAAGGTGATTTCGAATCCATCAAGATGATACCGTTCATCGCATTAGGGCCATATAAAGCTGAAGCAGCTCCTGGTAATAAGTCTACTGATTGTAAATCCAATTCAGAAATACCTACGATATTACCTACAGAGAAGTTCAAGCCTGGCGCTTGGTTATCCATACCGTCGATCATTTGAACCACACGAACGTTACCGTTGCTATTAAATCCACGCATACCGATAGACGAGAACGAAACCGATTGAGAACTTACCTCTACCCCTTTAATGTTACGTAATGCATCATAAAAAGAAGCTGCAGGAGTTTCACGAATCGCACGAATATCCATACGCTCTACAGAAACTGGCGATTGCATAACGCTTTCCTCTACACGAGAAGCCGATACAACCACATCTTGTCCTAGAACAGACTGCTCTTTTAACGCAATTTGAAAATCTGTTTTATTTCCTTTTACTGGAATTTCTTGACGCTCATAACCAACCATAGATACTACGATAGTTAAGGCACCTGATTTGCTTGTTGATAAGGAGAAATTTCCTTTTGAATCAGAAATTGTTCCTGTTACAGCTCCTTTTACACCGATACTAACACCGATTAACGGCTCTTTAGAATCTGCATCTGTTACCTTACCACCTATTTTAGTCTGAGCAAATGCAGAAGCACTTAAGAACAGAATAAGCGCTAGGCTAGGT
>JBMSJH010000024.1:0-14671 GCA_049418705.1 Aquirufa sp. | reverse complement strand
GTAGATTGACTGTTATTCTTATCGTACAAACGAATTAATTCTGCCATATTATTCGAAAAAATAATCCGTTTCTGCTTCTTCTTTTTCCTCTTTTACCTGATCTATACTCGCGTTAATCTCGAAGCCCACGAGCAAAATCAGCGCGATAAAATAAAGCCAAACCATTAATGCAATTAAGGATCCAATGGAACCATAGACCTTATTATAACTCGCAAAATTCACCAAATAATAGGAGAATAAATTCGTCACTAAAATGGTCAAAATAGAGGCTGTAATGGATCCAACATTGAAAAACTTCCAACGTTTCGTGATAGCCGGCGCATAATAATAGATGATCGAAATCGTCAAAAAGAAGATAGCAAAAATGAGGAAGTAGGTCAGAATATTCAATAAATAAAAATTGAAATCATAATCGATAAGCCCCTTCCCTTTCAGATACCCAATCACTAATTTACCGACGATGAACACAGAGAATGCCGTGATCAACACAAAGGTCAACAAGAAGTTCAAGGAAACGGCAATCACACGCTCCTTGATTAGACCTCTATTTTCTTTGGTTTTATACGTCAAGTTAAATGACCTAATTAAAGCCTGAATACCACTTGTAGAAGCGTATAAGGCAAAAAGAAATCCAAATGACAATACTCCCCCCGATTTCTTTCGGATCAAATCCAATAATAATTCTGTGAAATCCTTTTGCAAATTTTTCGGAATCGAAGACTTCAAAAAATTCACCATTTTGATATCAAAATTATCTACTGGGATGTAGGCTAATAGAGAAAATAAAAAGATGATGGTCGGAAATACCGCTAACGTAAAGTTATAAGCCACCGCAGCCGCTCTTACATCAATATCGAAATGAAAGATTTTTTTATACAGAATCGTCAAAATCCTTGCGAGAATATAATGTTCCTCACAATCTTTCCAAAATAACCTAACCTCTTTCCAAACCCTTCTAAGCATCACTTTTCTTTTCAATAATAGCCGAATTCAACCACTCAGGCGCTTTCACCACTTTTTTAGAAGCTAAATCCATAAAGACTAAAGTAGTCTTTCCTTCATGTAGCAACTCATCTAACTGATTATAAATGCGATATTCGAACTCAATACGAGCAGAAGGCATTTTGACCAAGGTACAATCAACCCTTAATAAGTCGTCATATAAGGCTGGTGCGTGGTATTTGGAATAATTCTCATATACTGGCAAACCAATACCTGCATCCTCTAATACCTTATAACTGACACCAATATTCCGTAATGTCTCCACTCGAGCAATCTCATAGAAACGCGCATAATTACCATAATAGACATAGCCCATTTGGTCCGTATCCGCATAACACACTCGATAAAAGACGCTATGAGTCAGCATATTAGTGAATTTTGTTTTTATCTAATGCCTTTTGGTAATCCGCTGCATTCTTCATATGCTCCTCATAGGTAACCGCAAACGCGTGATTCTCAGAAAAATCAGCTTTAGCACAGAAATAGAGGTAGTCATGGTGTTCTAAATTCAATACACGATCAATCACATCACCAGAAACAATCGAGATAGGTCCCGGAGGCAAGCCCGTATTCTTGTATGTATTATACGGAGAATTTAATGCCGTATACTTACTAGTTACTCGCTTAATCGTAAAATCTTTCCAAGCAAAAACAACGGTAGGATCTGCCTGAAGTGGCATATTGGCCTGAAGTCGATTCCAATAAACACCCGCTACACGCGCTTGCTCTTTCGAATTTTTAGATTCACCATAAACGATACTGGCTAAAATAGAAACCTGAACAGGTGTTAAGCCTAATTTCTGTGCTTCCTCCTTTCTTTTTGACGTCCAAAACTTCACATAAGCTTTATTCATCTTCTCCAAAAACTCAGAAAAAGTCGACGTCCAATTCACCTCATAGGTATTAGGAACAAAAATCGCTGGGCTTGTTTCAGAATCAAAACCCCATTTTTGCATGAGCTCAGTTGAATCAAGAACTGCATAAATCGCAGCAGAATCATAAGCAGTCTGATGCGCAATTCGACCAGCAATATCTTCTTTTAAACGGAAATTGTTAATAACCACTTTATAAGCATCCTGACGTCCATTTCTTAGTTTACGAAGCAGTTCCCAATTGCCCATCTCGCTGTGAATGATATAACGCCCTGGTCGTACTTTATCTGGGTACTTTAGAACTTTAGCTAAAAAGCGGAAACTCAATTGATCGCGTACGATATCATGCTTCTTCAACGTATCTAAAACAGATTCGTAAGTAGCTTTTTGAGGGATAAATAATTCAAAAGGCTTGTTTGCTTCTACATTAAAATTTGGGGTTTTAAAAACCTGCCAAACATAATAGGAGAACATAGCTGAAACTAAGCTAAATAACAGAATGAATATTTTGATACGTTTATTCGTAACCATCTTAATCAATTTTAAAATCTAAGTTAAAACGGGTGGAAAGGGTTTTTAAATCCTCCACAACCGGGTTTAAAAGAGGAATACCCTCTATGCGGCGAATAGCCTCTAATTCACGTTCAGGATCACCAGGAATTAAAACCTGCTTTCCTTCTACGGCTTTGGCAGATCTAAAACGACGAATCCATTTATCCATATCCTGAGTAAAATCCTCAGCAGGTCTAAAGGCATCCACGCGCATCGCACCTAGAAAATGCCCAGTCCCATTACCGACAGTTTCTCCCGCCTGCATAAAGCCTGCTGTTGCAAATGGAGGCACCCAAGGTCCAAAATTTGCCCCAGACAGAACCCCAGATAATATATCGACAATGGCGCCTAAACCATAGCCTTTGTGCGAACCATGCTCGCGATCACCACCTAATGGCAATAAAGCTCCTCCATTTTTAATGGCAAAGGCATCATTGCATGGATCTCCATTCGCATCTTGCACCCAGCCATCAGGCGTGTCTAATCCTTTGCGTTGTAAGATCTCTAATTTACCATAAGCGACCGCTGTAGAGGCAAAATCAGCCACAAAAGCTGGCTCTTCCTTAGCAGGAATCGCCACAGCTATGGGATTCGTACCTAATAATTTCTCTTTCGAATACGTTGGAGTTACTAACGGTGCCGCATGCGTCATTGCCCAACCAATCATTTGGGAAGGTAGCGCCTTCATGGCGTGATAACCCGCAATTCCAAAGTGATTTGAATTCTGAACAGCCACCCAACCGGTACCAGCTAGCGCCGCTTTTTCACAGGCAATCTCCATAGCTTTAGGCGCTACTACTAATCCTAGCCCTCTATCACCATCTAAAGTAGCAGTAGAAGGTGTCTCATGTAAAACTTTTACCTGAGGTTTTGTGTTTAATCTGCCGTGGTCATATAGACGCACATAACCAGCTAAACGAGCCACGCCATGCGAATCAATACCCCGCGCATCCGCAGACACGAGGACATCGGAAGCTAAATCGGCATCTTGTTCACTACAACCTATCGCTGTAAAAACAGAGGCCACGTATTTTTTTAATAAATGATAATCTGCCTGCATAGTATAAACTAAACCACAAAGATAATTAGAACTATTGGTAATAATATTGCCAAAATGCACCTAAATTTGAATCAAAATAACATCAACAATGAACTTACTATCATCCGCCTGGTTTTGGTTACTTATCATTGTAGCCATCGTCATCATTCGTGACGTTTTCATTCAAAAAGCACATACCATTACACACAACTTCCCCATCGTGGGGCACTTCAGGTATTGGCTAGAACGTATTGGTCCTGAATTAAGGCAATACATTGTCGCCAATAACAGGGAAGAATTACCCTTTAATAGACAAGAACGTTCTTGGATCTATGCATCTTCGAAGAACGAAAATAATTTACAAGGATTTGGCACTGATCAAGACTTCAGCTCTCCTGGGTATATCTTCATCAAAAATGCAATGATGGGATTCAATCCACCTTCATCACATTTGTTCAAACAAAACCCAGGTGTTTTACCAGCGGCCAAAGTCATCGGGGTGTATCATAAGAGGGCCAAACCTTTTCGTCCCTATTCAGTGGTAAATATATCCGGAATGAGCTACGGGTCACTTTCGGCTAAAGCCGTCGAATCTTTAAACAAAGGCGCCTTATTAGCAGGATGTTACCACAATACCGGGGAAGGTTCTTTATCACCTTACCACCAAAATGGGGCTGATGTCATGTTAAACATAGGTACCGCCTATTTCGGAGTTAGAGAACTCGATGGGCGTTTCTCGATGGAAAAATTGAAACAAAAAGTGACAGAAAATCCTTGCATCAAGGCTATCGAACTAAAGCTTTCACAAGGGGCTAAACCTGGAAAAGGCGGCATGCTACCTAAATCTAAAATCAATAAAGAGATTGCGGAAATTCGTCACATACCGATGGATAAAGACGCCATCTCACCAGCCTTTCACTCTGAATTCTCCAATGTACCCGAAATGGTCGACTTTATTGAAGCCATGGCTACTGAAACAGGTTTGCCTGTCGGTGTTAAATCTGCCATTGGTAAGCTGGAGCAGTGGGAAGAATTAGCTGCTTTCATGGCTAAAACGGACAAAGGACCAGACTTTATAACCATTGATGGAGGTGAAGGCGGTACTGGTGCTGCACCTCACGCCTTCGCAGATCACGTTTCGATGCCATTTACCTTTGCTTTTGCGAAAATTTACCAAATCTTTCAGCGTCATAATTTGACAGAAAAAATCTTCTTCATTGCCTCTGGTAAGTTAGGCTTCCCTGAAAAAGCCTTAATGGCCTTTGCCATGGGGGCCGATAGTATTCACATTGCACGTGAAGCCATGATGTCGATCGGGTGTATTCAAGCCCAAAAATGCCATACAAACCATTGCCCTACTGGTATTGCCACTTCTAATAAGTGGTTACAGGCAGGAATAGATGTGACCTTAAAAAGTGAACGCTATTACCGGTACCACTACACTTTAGTCAAAGAGATCGCTGAAATAACCCATGCCTGCGGGTATGAACATCCTTGCCAAATGACAATGGACGACATTGAGTGGTCTATGGGTGATAATAACCGTACAATGGCCTTGTCAAAAGCCTTAGGTTATACAAAAACAGATGTAAGCTATTCCGGATTAGAAGAATTAGTCAAATGTCCACATTTGGGTGGTCTAAATGCAAGAAAACGGCTATCTTTGTAACATGTTATCAATATCTAATTTAAACTTCTATTTCGGAAGTCGCGCTTTGTACGAAGGCGCAAGTTTGCATATCAAGCCTAAGACTAAAATCGGTTTAATCGGTGCCAATGGCACAGGAAAATCTACCTTATTACGTCTGATTTCAGGAGAATACACACCAGATGGTGGTACTATCTCCAAGTCAGGTGATTGTACAATTGGGTTTTTAAATCAAGATTTATTGTCCTATCAAACAGATGATAGCATCTTGAATGTGGCCATGCAAGCTTTTGAGAAGCAATTAGAACTTCAGAAAGAGATTGATAAAGTGCTTCATAAGATGGAAACAAATTATGAAGACAAAGACATCGATTTATTAGCTAAACTTCAAGAAGATTTCGAACGATTAGACGGATATACAATCCAATCACGTACGGAAGAGATATTAGAGGGTCTTGGTTTTAGCACCGATGATTTGCACCGCCCTTTGAAATTATTTTCAGGAGGATGGAGAATGCGCGTCATGTTAGCCAAGCTTTTGCTTCAGAAACCTGCCCTTCTCCTACTCGATGAGCCTACTAACCACTTGGACTTACCGTCTATTGAATGGGTAGAAAAGTATATTCATGATTACGAGGGCTCTATAGTCGTTGTTTCTCACGATCGTTATTTCTTAGATCGGACTATCGATAATATTGCCGAAGTTTCAGGAGCTAAGATCACCCTTTATCCGGGGAATTATTCCTTCTACATGGAGGAAAAGGCTTTGCGTAATGAAATTCAGAAAGGTGCATTTGAAAATCAACAAGCTCAAATTCGTCAAACAGAGCGATTTATTGAACGTTTTAAAGCCAAAGCATCGAAAGCAAGACAGGTTCAATCGCGTGTGAAAGCCTTGGATAAAATCGATATTATCGATGATGTAATTGATGAAAAAGCGAAAGTAAACTTCAAGTTTAATTTTGGTACAGAGCCAGGTCGCTTTATTCTATTCTTAGAACATATTTCCAAAGCTTTTGGAGAAAAAGTAATCCTTAAAAATACCTCAGCTACGATTAACCGAGGAGACAAAATTGCCTTGATTGGTGCGAATGGTAAAGGTAAATCTACTTTGCTTCGTATCATTTCAGGTACGGAACAAATTGATGGGGAAAGAAGAACGGGACATAATGTGATCGAATCCTTCTTTGCACAGCACCAATTAGAAAGTTTAACGGTAGAAAATACCTTAATTGACGAGCTAAAAGCAACAGGAACGACTAAAACGGAGATGGAATTACGTTCCGTGTTGGGCTGTTTCTTGTTCTCAGGTGAAGAAGTCTTCAAGAAAATTAAAGTACTTTCTGGAGGTGAAAAATCACGTGTGGCCTTAGCCAAAGTATTAATTTCAGAGGCGAACTTCCTGTTACTCGATGAGCCTACGAATCACTTGGATATGCAATCAGTTAACATCCTGATTCAGGCCTTGCAACAGTACGAAGGAACCTATGTAGTCGTTTCTCACGACCGTTATTTTGTGACTAATATCGCGAATAAGATTTGGTACATTGAAGATCATGAGATCAAAGAATATCCAGGAACTTTCGATGAGTACGAGACCTGGATGGCCACGCGCGAAACATCAAAACCCGCAGCTGCAAAATCCGTAGCAAAACCAAAGCCGGAACTAGCACCTGTAGAGACAAAGACTCCGAATCAAGCGAAACAAATTGAAAAATTAGAGGCAGAAATTATGGTGATTGAAAATAACATCGCCTCTATCGAAGCCCATATGGTCGATTTAGCTAATGCAGCGGATTACACGGGATTGAAAAAATTAGAAGCAGATCTAGCTATTGAAAAAGAGAAGTTATCGTCAACGACTGCTTCCTGGGAAGCTTTAATTTAAATCACATGAAGACCTATTTATCGCTTTTGCTTTTGATAGGTCTTCCTTTTTTAGGAATAGGCCAAATACAGACCAAAATTCACCATCCGAATATCAAGACGGCTTTTGTCAAAAATTCAGATGTCCTCCTACATCCTAATGTAGTTCTTAATTTAGGGTCAGAACAAAACTCAACGCTTCAATTCGATGATTTAGGCCTGAATTACCCTAATTACTATTTCAGATTAATCCATTGCCAGTCAGATTGGGAACCATCTCCCCTTTCCGATATTGAATACTTACAAGATTTCAATGATATTCCCCTTCGCAATCCGGAATCATCCATTGGCACAAAAGTACCTTATCTACATTATACCGTTCCCCTTCCTGCCGTAAAAGTCAGTGGTAATTACGTTGCGATGGTGTATAACAAGCGAAACAAAAAAGACACCGTTTTATGTGTTCGTTTTTCAGTGGCGGAACAAATCGTTCGAGTTAACACTCAAATTTCCTACGCGAAAACAAATAACCTCCGGGCAAGTCATCAAAGCGTTGATTTCAAATTAAACATTCCGCCGTTTTTAAATTATACAGGAGATGATCAATTATCCATCCAAATACGCCAAAATCACCAATCTGCCAACTTGCTAAAAAAGCTCCCAACGGGACAATTTAATCAGCAAGACAACACGCTAAGTTTCCCTTTCTTCAGCCAGGAAAATGCCTTCCCTGGTTCCAATGAATTTAGATTGATTGATCTTAGAAGCTCACAACAAAAGTTAAACTTTGTCGATCATATTGAAACTGGTGAAAAGATTAATCGAATTAGCACACAAGTTGAACAAGCTCAAGGCCTCTATCCCTATATTCAACGAAATGATTTGAATGGTGCTTTCGCCATTGAATCCTATGAAAACAGAGACAATCCCTTGTACGCTGATTATGTCGAGTGCACTTTCCATTTAAAGCCGATTGATATCCCTCAGTCCCTATTTCTAATTGGTGGTTTTAATGATTATCAGCTAGAATCAGCCCTTCAATTGAATTCCTCTACAGGCTATTTTGAACATACCGCTTTATTGAAACAAGGCATTTATAATTACCAGTATAAAAGCAAAAATCCCTCTAACACGACATTAGAGGGAAATTATTCTCAAACCGAAAATATATACGAGATACTCGTTTACTTCCAAAAACCAGGAACCAGATATGATTCATTGGTGGGATATACGACGGTAGTCAGTGGTCAATAGCCAGTAGCCAGTAGTCAGTGGACTTTCGCTAGTCGAAAGTGCTTAAACATTGAAACGGAAGTGCATAATGTCTCCATCTTGCACCACATACTCCTTACCTTCCACACTTAACTTACCTGCTTCTTTACATCCTGCTTCTGTTTTATAAGCTACGTAATCGGCTAATTTAATCACTTCCGCACGGATAAAACCACGTTCAAAATCGGTGTGAATCACACCTGCTGCTGCAGGAGCTTTCCAACCTTTTTGAATCGTCCAGGCACGAACTTCTTGAACACCCGCTGTGAAGTACGTAATCAAGTTCAATAAGTGGTACGAACTACGAATCAATTTATCTAAACCGGATTCTTTCAAACCATATTCTTCCAAGAACATCGCACGATCATCCATATCTTCCATTTCAGCAATTTGGGCCTCCAAAGCCGCACAAACAACTACGACTTCCGCATTCTCCGGTGCCACATTAGCTTTTAATTCATCCACATATTGATTTCCACCAGCTGAAATAGAGGCTTCATCTACGTTAGCCACATAAATAACAGGCTTATCAGTCAACAGGTATAAATCTCCAATCGCTGCTTGACGTAAATCATCATCCATCACGACCGTTCTGGCAGATTTACCTTCTTCTAACGTTGCTTTAAATTGTTGTAGAGCAGCTAATTCTGCTTTTGCTTTAGCATCCCCTGCCTTAGCTGCACGTTCCGTTTTAGAAATCTTTTTATCAACAGAATCCAAATCTTTAATCTGAAGCTCTAAATCGATAATTTCTTTATCACTAACTGGATTAACACGACCTTCCACGTGAACGATATTTTCATCTTCAAAACAACGTACGACGTGAATGATGGCATCCACTTCTCTAATATTGGCTAAAAACTTATTTCCCAAACCAGCACCAGTAGAGGCTCCTTTCACAAGACCAGCGATGTCGGTAAACTCGATTACCGTAGGTAAAATACGGTTTGGTTTCACTAATTCTGCTAACACATTTAAGCGCTCATCAGGAACTGTTACAATCCCCACATTCGGTTCAATCGTACAGAAAGGGTAATTAGCTGCTTCCGCTTTATTAGAAGAAATAGCACTAAATAAAGTTGATTTTCCTACGTTAGGCAATCCGACAATTCCACAAGTTAATCCCATAGTAATTTTAAAAATGAAAGCACAAAAGTACGGCTAAAAATCAAAAAGCCCCTGATTTCTCAGAGGCTTTTTAAAATATTTTAAGGCTAACTTATTCCCATTTTAAATCTGTTCCACCAAACTCATCCTCATCTCTGTTAAACGAAGAAAAATCTACATCTGGCATTAACTCCGTTTTCACATGATTAACTGCCTCGTTTAAGCCTTCTACGAACTTATCGAAATCTTCCTTGTACAAAAACATCTTGTGTTTCTCATATACAAAGCCATCTTCTTTTTGATGACGGCGACTTTCCGTAATCGTAATGTAATAATCTTGAGAGCGTGTAGACTTCACATCAAAAAAATACGTTCTCTTTCCAGCTCTAATACGTTTAGAAAATAATTCTTCTCTATCTCTTTCTTCCACGGGTATTTAAATTATGGTTTCACAATGTGTAAATCTACTATTTATTCTCATTCACTCAAAAAAAATCAAAAGAATTAAGCAACCCTGCGAATAAGCGGAAATTTTTATATCCGAATTTAAACTGCCATCTTTACTAAAACCAAACACTTTTTAATGATAAAAATACCATCAATAATTCTATTGATTTGCACGTTTTTATCCCTAAATACCTTCTCACAAGATTTAGGATACGAAAAAGTGGGCATAGCCTCTTTTTATGCTAATTCATTTTATGGCAAAAAGACGGCCAGTGGTGAAAAGTTAAAAAAGACTATTTTAACTGCCGCGCACAAAAAATTCCCCTTTAATACCTTGGTAGAAGTAACAAATTTATCTAACCGAAGAAGTGTGATCGTTCGGATAAATGACAGAGGCCCTTACCGCAAAGGCCGCGTGATAGACCTATCTGAGGCTGCAGCTAAGAAATTAAACCTCAAGAAAATCGGATTAGTACGAGTTAAAATTAAAATCGTTGGATTTGAGAATGAACTTATGCTCATTCCATACCAGAAACTAGCTCTAGAAAGCAATCCCAAGTTTAGCCGAAACTTCTATCAAAAATCACGCCTGAAATACAAAACGCATTATAAAATGAAGAAGAATGTGAAGCACAAAAAGTATATCAACAAGAAATATACAAAACGCTAGACCTACCTTCGTCTTGTCTCCAGGTATTGAATGAAGTCCTTCAAATTTTCCACGGGGATTCTTTTACCAACAATTTTCTTTTGTGCATCTAGCACATAGACCATCGGAGTAGAATACACATCAAATCGATTTCTAAAATCGGTATAATACTCTTCCTTATTCGATTGTGGGTTCATATGAATGTCAATCCCATTTACCCAAGAACCCAATTTAAATTCCGTTAGAAACTTTTTCCAAGCCCCCTTATCTCGGCCAATACAAGCAGCTAACACACCTACATTCTTTGACTTGAAATATTCTTGTAATGCGACCAGTTTAGGTGTTTCCTGCTTACAATGGCTACAATCAGGATCATAAATAAAAACGACCGTATACTTAAAAGGTAACTCCCCTACTTTTATTTCTTTTGCGTTTACATCCGTTAAATACATCGCAGGAAATTGCTTACCTAATAGTAAAGGTTTGATAATGGCTATTCGTTCTTTCATTCGACGAACAGTACTAGTATCCCATAAGGCCGGTTCCCCGATGTAATATTTCTCTGCAATATGAACGAAAGCCCCGTCCGTACCTAAAATGGGGTTATTCTCATAAGTACTTGCAATTTTATAGATGATATACCGACGCACTTCGGTGTTTTTTGCTTTTGCTAATAGTATATCAGCCTCTCTTGCAATTGAATCTGACTCTTGAACGACTAAATCTTTGAAAAAACGCTCTAATTTACGTTGTAAAAAGGGTGTCCGAACCATTCTTTCATCCGCTAGATCCATGCCGTCAAAATAATGCTTCTTATAATAATGGTATTGAAAAAGCTGCATTTTAGTTGAGTCCGCCTTATTCATTAAGGGGCCACTATAGACTGGTATTTCTGGATCAAAAGAAGACTCGATAAGCTTAGAAACAAATAAGCGGCTATTGGATGACTTCCATTGCTTTTGAAACTGCTGCACCTCTGCAATCAGACTCTTTTTCTGTACTGAAGCTATATTAGGTTGATTGATGGCAGTATACAAATCATTCATCCTTTTTTGGAAAGCATAAAAAGCCGAATTTTCTGGTGAATTCTGAAAAGATATACTTTGCAAAATATTCGTTGTATCAAGTGAGAATGAAAAATTAGGCTCTTCCACAACCAAATCAATATACTTAGACTTGAGAAATGAAATCAGGTAAAGCCCTTTAGGTAATTGATCGGTGCCTTTAAAACGGAATTCCCCGTCCTCATTAGCTAGTACGGTATCCTTAATTACCTGTTGATTATAGCCAAAATAATGCGCTAAGTATACCTCTGATTTAGATAGTCCCTTTATTTTACCTTGAATATCATACTGTCCAAAAGAAAACGTGGAGAATAGTAAAATAAAAAGAAACGATCCGAGTACTTTCATGAGATTAGAATAAATTTGTGACAACACTATCAAATTTACAATGTTTTTTATCCTTTCTAAAATACTTGACTTCCTACTTCAACCACTATGTTGGATATTTTTACTTTTAGGATTCGCGTATTTTACTCGATTTTCTAAACGTCTAATCGCCATTACTATCGCCTTATTGCTAGTTATGACGAATGGATGGTTCGTAAATCAATGTTATTTAGCCTACGAAACACCACAAACCACTTTGAAAAAACCGTATCAATGGTGCATCATTTTAGGTGGCGGCATGATTCGATCAGGTGAAGGATACAGAACTGGTGAAACCGCAGATCGCTTTGTTCAACCCTTATTACTTTATAAAAAAGGTATGGTCAAAAAACTGCTCATAACCGGGGGGAACGTCAATATCAAAGGTCTAAAAATAGATGATACCCAAGAGAGTAAAAAAGTAAAAGAGGTATTAATCGCTATGGGTGTTGCTGAAAATGATATCTATCTAGAGGAAAATGCCAGAAATACCCACGAGAATGCCACTTACACGAAGAAAATGCTAGCCCCTTATTTGGCAGGAGAAATGGTACTTGTCACTTCCGCTATGCACATGCCAAGAGCTAAAGCCTGCTATATCAAAGAAGGCTTTAGAGTGGTCGTTTACCCAGCAGACATAAAGAAAAAGGATACCACTTCTGGTATCCTCGATCTAGTTATTCCACAAGAACGAAATCTGAGCAAATTCGCTGAATTAATCAGGGAAATGGCAGGATTCGTTATTTATAAAGTTGTTGGATTTGCCTAGGTAGACAAAATCTCCACCATTCGAATTAAGTCTTCTGAAACCGGCTTCTTCTTCGTAATGGTATCGTGGAATGGAGTATAAATCAATTGATTATTTACCACACCAGCCATTACATTTTTTTCGCCACGTAACAAGCCTTCAAGAGCACCTAAACCTAATCTACTCGCCAAAATACGATCATAAGCCGTAGGAATACCCCCTCTTTGAATATGGCCTAAAGTAGTTACCCGAATATCTAGATTCTCATCCATTTTATCTTTGATATTCTTCGCTACTATTTGTGCATTTCCTTCTTCATCACCTTCGGCAACGATAACTATCGATGAAGACTTCTTCTTGTCAAATCCTCTCTGCAAAACAGCAGCAATATCATCAACAGAAGTTAAATTCTCCGGAATCATCACCGATTCAGCACCACCCGCAATAGCACATTGAATGGCAATATAACCTGAGTCTCGACCCATTACTTCGATAAAAAATACTCGATCATGTGAATCTGCCGTATCACGAATTTTATCCACCGCATCTAACGCTGTGTTCACCGCCGTATCAAATCCAATGGTATAATCTGTTCCGTAAAGGTCATTATCAATCGTTCCAGGAGCACCTACTGTAGGTATTTTATATTCATTATAGAATATCTCAGCACCCGTAAATGTACCATTACCGCCGATAGCAACTAAACCCTCTATACCTAATTCTTGTAATTTATCGTATGCTTTTTTACGACCTTCAGCCGTCATAAATTCTTTAGAACGAGCAGACTTTAAAATAGTACCACCGCGTTGTATGATGTTGCTAACCGATTGAGAATTTAAAGGAATAATATCCCCTTTTATCATTCCATTATAGCCTCTCACAATTCCATAAACCTCCACTCCATGGTAGGCAGCACCTCTAACTATCGCACGAATACAGGCATTCATTCCTGGTGCATCCCCTCCTGACGTAAATACAGCTATTTTCTTCATCTCTTGTATTTATATTTTCTTAGACCTATTAATCTATCAAAAATACAATCTTTCTCTCTTTTTACCTTCATTTTTACTATTAAAAAACTAATAAAAACGTAAATTTGGGAGAATCAAATCAAATTTTATTCCGCTTATGAACGCAAACGAATTTTTATACGCCTATTTAAATAATGCATCTCCAACTGGTTTTGAGGCAAGTGGCCAAAAAATTTGGTTAGATTATATCAAACCCTTCATCGATGAAAAAATCATTGATACTTATGGAACAGCTGTAGGTGTCATCAACCCAGGTCAACCCTATAAGGTTGTTATTGAGGCACATGCGGATGAAATCTCCTGGTTTGTTAATTACATTGATGACAATGGGTATTTATTCTTACGTCGTAATGGTGGTTCTGATGCCTTAATTGCGCCTTCGATGCGAGCGAATATTCATACGAAAGACAAAGTTATAAAAGGAGTTTTTGGCTGGCCTGCGATACACGTGAGGGATATTGCCAAAGATAAAGCTCCAGCTGTCACTGATATTTTCATTGATTGTGGTGCAGCGAATAAAAAGGAAGTCGAAGAAATGGGAATCCACGTAGGAACAGTGGTTACCTTCGAAGATGGATTGATGGAATTGAATGGTAAGTATTTAGTTGGTCGTGCCTTAGACAACCGCATTGGTGGTTATATGATTGCAGAGGTGGCTAGAAAAATCAAGGAGAATAATATTCAATTACCATTCACACTTTACGTAGTTAACTCAGTACAAGAAGAAATTGGTTTACGCGGCGCTGAAATGATCGTGCGTCGATTGAAACCTGATTTAGCGTTCATAACAGACGTTACCCACGATACGCAGTCACCAATGTATAACAAGAAAACACAAGGTGATATGTCATGCGGTAAAGGCCCTGTTATCTGTTATGGTCCAGCGGTACAGAACAATGTTCGAGATTTCATTATTGAGGTGGCAGAAGAAAATAAGATTGACTTCCAAAGACAAGCCGTTTCTCGCTCGACAGGAACAGATACCGATTCCTTCGCTTATGCCACGGA
>JBMSJH010000023.1:0-14890 GCA_049418705.1 Aquirufa sp. | reverse complement strand
TGTGTTCGTAGCAATTACGATTTGGTTATTTCCATTCGTCAAGGCAACGTCTAATAAACGGTCTCCTTCACGAATTGTGATCGCGATAATACCGTTTTGACGCGGACGAGAATAAGCCTCTAGAGACGTTTTCTTGATCGTACCGTCTTCCGTACACATTACAATGAAGTTATTATCAATGTAATCTGGATCTGTGATTGACTTCACATTGATAACGGCTCTAATCGTGTCTCCATTCTCGATATTCATCAAGTTTTGGATAGGACGACCTTTTGATACTTTAGAGCCCTCAGGAACCGCGTAAACACGTAACCAGAAGCATTTACCACGTTCAGTGAAGAACAATAACCAATTGTGCATCGTTGCAGAGAACAAATGCTCAGTATAATCATCATCTTTCGTAGCTACCGCACGAGAACCTACTCCCCCACGCGATTGTGAGCGGTATTCTGTGATCGGTGTACGCTTAATATAACCTTGTGCAGAAACGGTGATTAACATCTCGTCATCCGCAATCATGTCTTCTACAGAGAATTCCTCATCGGTCATGTTGATTTGCGTTCTACGCTCATCGCCATAACGTTGTTTGATATCGTTTAATTCGTCTTTGATGATCTGTAATTGACGCTCTGGTTTGGCCAAAATATCTTCCAAATCCTCAATCAACTTCATAATCTCTGCAAACTCATTCATGATCTTCTCACGCTCCATACCGGTTAAGCGTTGTAAACGCATCTCCAGAATAGCTTTCGATTGAAGCTCTGATAAGTTGAATTTAGACATCAAGCCTTCTTGAGCCGCATTCGGATCTTTCGACTCACGGATTAACTTAATTACTGCGTCTAGGTTATCTAAAGCAATAATAAAGCCTTCCAAAATATGAGCACGCTTACGTGCCTCACGTAAATCAAACTGTGTACGACGTACGATAATCTCATTTCTGTGCTCTACGAAGTGGTGAATCAAGTCCTTCAGATTCAACATCATCGGACGTCCTTTCACCAAGGCAACGTTATTCACCGAGAACGATGATTGTAAAGCAGTATGCTTGTACAAGTTATTCAATACCACATTCGCTACCGCGTCACGCTTTAGATCGAATACAATACGCATACCTTGACGGTCAGACTCATCGCGAATCTCAGAGATACCCTCGATCTTCTTGTCGTTCACTAAATCAGCACATTGCTTGATTAATGACGCCTTGTTAACCATATACGGAATCTCAGAAACGACAATCTGCTCTTTCCCCGTTTTCGACGTATCAAAAGTCGCGTTTCCACGAACCACGATACGACCACGACCCGTTTCAAAAGCGTTGCGAATACCTTGAACACCATAAATTGTTCCACCTGTTGGGAAATCTGGCGCCTTGATGTATTGCATCAACTCTAAAATCGTAATATCACGGTTATCGATATAGGCTGAAATACCATCCACTACTTCGTTTAGGTTATGTGGCGCCATATTCGTCGCCATACCTACCGCGATACCTGAGGTACCGTTCAATAATAGATTAGGAATCTTAGCTGGTAAAACCGTCGGTTCTTCTAGGGAATCATCAAAGTTAGGCTGAAAATCAACCGTTTCTTTGTTCAAATCAGAAAGCAACTCATCCGCAATACGCTTCAAACGAGCCTCCGTATAACGCATCGCTGCCGGAGAATCACCATCCACTGAACCAAAGTTACCTTGACCATCCACTAAAGGATAACGTAAAGACCAATCTTGGGCCATACGTACCATCGTGTCATATACAGAAGAATCACCGTGTGGGTGATACTTACCGAGTACCTCTCCGACAATACGAGCAGACTTTTTATAGGATTTGTTGTAACTAACTCCCAGTTCCTCCATTCCGAATAACACCCTTCTGTGAACTGGCTTTAATCCATCACGTACGTCTGGAAGCGCACGAGACACAATAACTGACATCGAATAATCGATGTACGCTCCCCTCATTTCATCTTCGATGTTTATAGGGATAACATTGCTTTGTAATGACATAAAAACTGTTTTGATTCAAGAGAAAAACACAGCGAAAAGCGGTATTTTTCAATAGAACAAATATCTTAAATTTTGCCTATTTTTCCAAGAAAAAATGATGCTAAAAAATGGGGTTTATTTTTTCTGAACAGAAGACTCCCGTACAATCAATTTAGTCTTTAAAACTACCACTCTCGGGGTCGGATTATCGGTTTTATGCTCGATTTGTTCCAGCAATAATTCTACAGATAAACGGCCTATTTCTTCCAAAGGCTGCGCGATAGAAGAAATCGTAGGAGAAACTAAAGAACAAATGGGCTCGTTATTGAAACTAACCATTTTAACCTCTTCTGGAATCGAAATATTCAATTCCCGAAGAGCAATCAATACACCAATCGCTAAACGATCAGAAACCACCAGAATTCCATCTGGACGATTTGCTTCCTTCATCAATTGATGCGTTTTGGCAATCGCGGAATCTTGGAAGTAATCACTGTGAATAATTAAGGAAGGATCAGATTCAATTCCTGCTTCTTGTAAGGCTCTGGAATAACCCATTCGACGCTGGTTACTAACAGAAACGTTCTTAGGTCCTGCTAAGAAAGCAATGCGCTTGCAACCATTCTCAATCAGGTGTTTAACGGCTTCATAGGCTGATTGCTCATTATCCACCATCACTTTAGACGCATCGATTTCCTCACTATCGCGATCAAAGAATACGAGAGGAATCCCCCTTCTCTGCAAGCGGGTTAAATGATCGAAATTGACGGTCTCACGCGATAAGGAGATAATAATTCCTTCTACTTGAGAACGGGAAAGGTTCTGAATGTTGGTTAGTTCACGTTCAAAAGACTCTTGTGTCTGAGCGATCAAAAGGGAATATCCTGCAGCGATTGCGGCGTCTTCTACGGCTTTAACAACGGTAGAAAAGAAATAATAACCTAGATCAGGGACGATGAGACCGAGTGTTTTGGTCTTCGATTTAACTAAACTGGTGGCGAGTACGTTGGGTTGGTAATCTAGCTCTTTGGCTAAATCCAATACCAATTTCTTCGTATCTGGATGAATATCTGGCAAATCACGTAAAGCCCTCGATACAGTCGCAACTGAGACTCCTAGTTGCTTAGCAATATCTTTGATGGTAACCTGGTGACGCATAAATTAAGTTTAGCTACGCCAAATTTAAACAATAAATCTTTACAAAAATTAATCTAGACGATAAACGACAGTGCTTCGGCCTGCTGAAATACCCATAGGTGGGTTTTCCTTTGAAATTTGAACTAAAATGGACACTTGTTCTGAAATTTCACCGCGAATTTTCTGTGCAATTTTTTCAGCTACCGTCTCCAATAATTCCACCGGATTAGCCATTACTTGCTTGCAAATGGCATAAATCTGAGAATAATCAATGGTATTGGCGATGTCATCAGAAAAATTAGGCTGAGTTTCGGATTCTACTATTACGTCTAAGGTGTACCAATTCCCCAAGATACGCTCCTCTGGATACAATCCATGAAAAGCAAAAATTCGAATATCTTCGATAGAAACCTGGTAATTCGCCATGTGCTAGTTGATCTCTCCTACTTTACCGCGAGGCCCAGAAGATTTTGCGTAGGCCTCTAAAACCTTGTTTAACGTTGGCAAACCCTCATCAGAAACCGTTTCTAGACTAATTTTAGGCTTTGGACCACGCTTCGCAGGTGCTGGTTTTTCAGCTTTAACTGTTGCAGGTTTAGCTTTAGGTTTAGGCCCTCTTTTAGCGGGAGCGGCTTTTGAACCAGGCTTAGTTTTCGTGGCAGGCTTAGCTGTTGCCGCAGGTTTTGCTTTTGTCTCTGCTTTCGTAGCAGGTTTTGCCTTAGGTGCCGGCTTTACTTTTTCAACCTTTTCTTTTGCGACCTTCTCTTTAACGGGCGGCTTTACTTTCGCTTTAACTTTCGTTTTCGGCTTATTTTTCACACCTGGCTTACGGCCTCTTTTAGAGGTAGTGGTAGGTGCAGCAGTTGCTAATGGAGCTATAGGAGCCACTAAATCAGTTGTTAACCAGTTCGCAATGGACCCTAAGGTTTGTTCCGAAATAGACTTTAATTGTGAGGCTATCTCTTTTTGGGCTTCTTGTAAATTACGTAATTGACGCTCTTGCTCTTTTAGCTCTTGATTAGCTTGCGCTAAGGTTTGCTTGCGCTCATTTTCCGTCAACAAAGCTTGCTTTTGGGCATCTGAATCTGCCTTCTTTTTGATCGCCTCTGCCTCTTTATTTGCCTTATCTAGAATGGATTTGGCTTCTTTTTCCATTTTAGCGGAAAAGTTTTGTTGACTTTCCTCCGCTAACTTTAATGCTCTAAAAAGACTTGATTCAATTTCTCTTAATCGAGCCACTTCAGCTTCTAATTCCGCTGTTTTTTGATTCGATTTTGCCAAAGCATTTTGGGATTCGGTCTCAAAGTTCTGCACACTTTGAACATAGGCGTCTACTTCTGAGACATCATAACCGCGAAATGATTTTGAAAAGGAAGCTTCCAATGTTGATAGATTTAGGTATACAAATGCTAAAATAGGAAAAATTTTAGTGAATTTTCCAAATAGAAAGATTTTTATCGTCAGATGCCGATACCAGTAAATCGTCGAATGAGCTCCAAATTAGTTTATTAACCGAATTCTTATGTCCCCCATGCCTCGATGCATCCAATACTTTGCGTAATTTCAAACCCTGCGTTTCCCAAATCTTTACCGTCTTGTCCATGCTCGCTGTCGCTAACCAGTTTCCATCCGGTGAAAATTGCAAATCATGAATGGCATAAATATGTCCAACTACCTCATTTAAAAGCACATATTCAGCATCCCACTGCTTAATTCGAGCATCTTTACCCACGGAATACAAAACCCCTCCCCTCTCTGCGAGCGAAAAAACAGAAGATTCATGCGCTTGAAACGCCTTTACTAATTGATAACCTGAATCAAAAATTCGAATAAAACCGTCAGAATAACCCACAGCGACCTTATTATCAGCCAATTGCAAAATTGATCGTACACTCTTTTCGCTCGCTTTGACATGCTTCAACACCGCCTTCTTGGCTAGATCGATCACCGTTATCAAACCATCATTATGACCTATCCAAGCCGTGGAACCTACAAATTCAATGGAAAAAATAGATAAGCCAGTGGTAGGAATGGAAAAAACCAAGCTTTGATCAGCGACCCGAACGCCCTGAATGCCTTGGTAATTATGACCTACCCATAAAATACCTTCTGAATCTAATTTAAGGGCATATACTGAACCTTCTACTTGGGCAATTACCTTGCCTAAGTCAGGTTTCGCTAAATTCCATTGAACCACCCAGCCATCAGATCCCGCAGAATAAAACAAGGATTCCTCCCCTGTCTCAAGGGCGTAAACAGGACCACGATGTCCTGAAAAGGTGTCAATACGTTCGATTTGTAGGGTACTCAAATTATTTCCAACGATTTAGCTACAAAAATGATAATTTTACGTCCAAATACCCCCAAACATGCCCCAAATATTTTCAAAAATAAGCTCAACCGACTTCCAGATTCTCGTTTGGAAAATCGAAGAACCGCTGGCTTATTTTGAAACATTCCCGGCGACCTGGTCCTCCCCTTCGGTGGAAAATCCCACTAAAAAACTAGAATCAACTGCTGTTAGGCATTGTTTACAGCTACTTTCTACTGAATTCGAATCCCTTAAATTAGTTCAAAACGATCGCAATCGCCCTTATTTTGAGGAGTCAGATTGGCATATAAGCTTAACCCACTCCTATCCTTACGTGGCCGCAGCCTGTTCAAGGGAAAAAAGAATCGGAATTGACCTCGAAAAACCCGGCAGAAATATTGAAAAAATTGCCCCTCGATTCTTAAATGCAAGAGAATGGGAGAAATGGAAGTCCCTATCGAATCTGTTGACTTTGGCCTGGTCTGCTAAAGAATCCATCTACAAGGCGGTAGGAAAACCAGGATTATCTTTTCAAAAGGAAATGGAGATAATCGATTTTAATCAAAATCCGTGCAAAGCACAGGTTTCTACGGGAGAAGAAGTAGAAATCTTTTGTGAAGAATACAAAGAATTTAGCCTTACAGTAGCCTTAATCCAATAAGTCAATTAATTCCGTTAGTTCTTCTTTGTATTCTAATTCACCGGCCTTCTCGTAAGCCATCAATAGATTGCGTAGGACACGACGAATAATTTCTAAATTAGAACAAGGGTTATAATAAATCTCATTAGGTGTCAAATTCAATTGTGCGATATAATTATCAATATCTATCTTATTGAATATCAAACCTTTATTAAACACATTAATATAGAACTGCAGCCCTTTCTGCTTATAGGTTAAAACAAAAAGATTTGGGAGATTCACCCCGTAAATAGGTAGGCCTAGTTTTTGGGCGATCCACATGTAAATCACACAAAGGCTAATCGGATTTCCTTTTTTGGACGATAACACATTATTAATGAAGGAGTTATTCGCTGCATGAAAATTCTTTGAATTAGGCCCAAACTTCAATTGCTCGAACATCACTGAGTTCAGAACCTTCACTTGATCCATCGGATGTAAATCCTCCCGCATTTGAGGCCAAACCTCATAATACAGCTGATCCATCTCTACTTTCAAGTCGTTGAAGCTATAATCTGGGTAGCGATACGTAGCCAGTATCCACATTCCCTCCAATAAATCCATCCCACCCGATTCCTTCCAAACCTGCAAACGAGTCTTCACCGATTGCCATTGGAAATCATGAATCAAATTCTCAATTTTAGACTGTAAGATGGGATTTAAACTTTCCGTTTCCCATTCCGACTCTAATACGGGAATAATGGAAGGCCCTAAGGTCCGAATTTGCTGCTCCACCATGCTCACGACTTCCTGATCGGAATCGTCTAATAAATGAATCATCGCTTTTATGGCAGCATCCGTCATAGGTAACGTATATTTTTTGCAAAACTAAAGACAATTGGCCTATTTTCACTTAAATTTGTCTTTAATTCTTACAAAAATTAGATGCAAATATTAATAACAGGCGGCGCTGGTTTCATTGGATCCCATACTTATGTGGTATTGAAAGAAAATGGTTACACGCCCATCATCGTAGACAACTTCTCTAATTCTTCGAAACAGGTAATCAAAAACCTGGAAATAATCACCAAAGAAGCGGTTATTTATGAAGAAGGCGATGTTAATGACCCTCAGACCTACGATAAATTATTCACGAAATACGACATCAAAGGAATCATCCACTTCGCTGCCTCGAAAGCGGTAGGCGAATCGGTGGAAAACCCTTTGAAATACTACCGAAATAACGTAGCAGCAACGGTACTTTTATTAGAAAAAATGGCTCAATATGGCCTTTCTAACTTAGTATTCTCTTCCTCTTGTACCGTTTATGGTCAACCAGAAACCTTACCAGCGACGGAAGAATCTCCGGTGCAACCAGCTACTTCTCCTTACGGAAACTCAAAACAAATCTGTGAGGAGATTATTCGAGATACGGTGGCAGCTTCTTCTTCCCTGAAAGCGATTGCTTTACGCTATTTTAATCCGATTGGGGCGCATGAATCGGCTTTAATCGGTGAATTGCCCTTAGGCACACCCGCTAATTTGATTCCTTTTTTAACTCAATCAGTGGCAGGATTGCGTGGTCCTTTACAGGTTTGGGGAACAGATTATCCTACGCCTGATGGAACCGCCATCAGGGATTATATTCATGTGGTTGATTTAGCCAAAGCGCATGTGAAGGCCCTAGCCTATCTAATTGATGGTAAATCGGATGTCAAATACGACTTCTTTAATATCGGAACAGGGCAAGGAAGCTCAGTAATGGAGGTTATTTTAGCTTTTGAAAAAGCGACAGGTAAGAAAGTAAATTATGAAATTAGAGATCGCAGAGCAGGTGATATCACCGCCGTTTATGCGTCTACGGATAAATCGAATCGGATTTTAGGTTGGAAAACAGAATATAGTTTAGAAAGAGCGTTGCAAGATTCTTGGAAATGGCAAGAATCATTAATTTAATACGATGAAAAAGTTAGTGATTACCGGCGGTGCCGGATTTATTGGTTCTCATGTGGTGCGTTTGTTTGTCAACAAATACCCAGACTACCAGATTTACAATTTAGATGCCCTGACTTATGCAGGTAATCTGGCAAATAATGAGGATGTGGCATCTGCCCCTAATTACCACTTCATTAAAGCGGACATTACCGATGCAAATCATATCGATGCCTTGTTTGCAGAGCATCAATTTGATGGGGTATTGCACCTAGCGGCAGAATCTCACGTAGATCGCTCCATTACGGATCCTTTGGCCTTCGTTCGTACGAATGTAATTGGTACCGTGAACTTATTGCAAGCAGCGAAGAAACACTGGGCTGGCAAAATGGAAGGAAAGCGATTCTACCATATCTCCACAGATGAGGTATATGGTGAGTTGCATGATCCGATGGAATTCTTTTTAGAAACTACTTCATACGATCCTCGTTCCCCTTATTCAGCCTCCAAAGCTAGCTCTGACCACTTTGTGCGGGCTTACCACGAAACCTATGGTTTACCTACTGTGATCACTAACTGCTCGAACAATTATGGCCCAAATCACTTCCCGGAGAAGTTAATCCCGTTGATGATTCATAACATCATGAACAATAAACCACTTCCAGTGTATGGAAAAGGTGAAAACGTACGCGATTGGTTATTTGTTATCGACCATGCGCGTGCCATTGATACCGTTTTCCACGATGGAAAAATTGGCGAGACCTATAACATCGGTGGATTCAATGAGTGGAAAAACATCGATTTAGTGCATTTATTGTGCAAAATCATGGATGAGAAATTAGGTCGTCCGGAAGGAACTTCAGTTCAATTAATTACCTATGTAACGGATCGTGCGGGTCACGATTTACGTTATGCGATCGATGCAAACAAGATTATGAAGGAATTAGGCTGGGAGCCTAGTTTGCAATTTGCAGAAGGATTAGAGAAAACGGTGAACTGGTATTTAGCCAACGAAAAATGGCTAAATGATGTTACATCGGGAGATTATCAAAAATATTACGAAAAAAACTACGCAGGCAGATAAGATGAAAGGAATAATTTTAGCTGGTGGATCAGGAACAAGATTACACCCATTGACTTTAGCGGTAAGCAAGCAATTAATGCCGGTTTATGACAAGCCGATGATCTATTATCCCTTGTCGATTTTGATGTTATCGGGTATTAAAGAGATTTTAATCATCTCTACCCCGCACGATTTGCCTCATTTCGAGAAGTTATTAGGGGATGGATCCCAAATCGGATGTCGCTTCGAATATGCCGTTCAACCTGAACCGAATGGTTTAGCGCAAGCTTTCGTCATCGGTGAGAAATTCATCGGAAAAGATAAGGTGGCTTTGGTTTTAGGGGATAATATCTTCTATGGCTCTGGATTGAGTAAATTATTGCAAGCAAATAACGATCCTTCAGGAGGCGTAGTGTATGCTTATTCTGTGAATGACCCAGAGCGTTATGGCGTGGTGGAATTCGATGCAGACAATAAAGTAATTTCGATTGAGGAGAAACCAGCGAAGCCTAAATCAAATTATGCGGTTCCAGGCTTGTATTTCTACGATAATGACGTGGTGGAGATTGCCAAAAACATCGCCCCATCCCCTCGCGGAGAATACGAAATCACGGACGTAAACAAAGAATACTTGAAGAGAGGTAAACTTTCGGTGGGTATTTTGAACCGAGGAACCGCTTGGTTAGATACAGGAACATTTGCTTCCTTAATGCAGGCTGGGCAATTCGTTCAAGTAATCGAAGAGCGCCAAGGAATGAAAGTGGGTTGTATTGAAGAAGTAGCCTATCGGATGGGTTATATCGATAAAGCTCAATTAAAGAAGATCGCAGAGCCACTTGTGAAAAGTGGTTATGGCCAATATTTATTGAATTTAATCGCCTAATCGGCTTTAAATTCCCATTATTCCCGCTATCAAGGCTAAAACAAACAGCAAGATGGCGGGAATTTTTGTTTTCTCTGCTAAAAGAAAAGCGGCCGCTACAATCCCCAAAGAGAGAAACTGGGCATCGATGAATAAAGGTTTCGTAAACGTAAATACGGCCACTAAAGTTAATCCCACAGAAGCTGCTTGAATTCCCGCTAATGAGGCTCGAATAAAGCGATACTGCTTTAATTGACTCCAAATCCGAAAGACAAAGAAGATCAAAAACGTACCTGGCAAGAAAATGCCTAAAGCACCAATTACCGACCCAGCAAGTTCCCCTAAGAGACCATACTCCTTCATCAATAATACGCCTAAATAGGAAGTAAAGGCAAATACAGGTCCCGGAAGCGTCTGTGAAAGCGCCATACCTGTTAGAAAAGCCTCCGAGCCTATCAGCTGTTTAAATTCCACAAATTCAGTGTAAAGCACAGGCGCAAGTATGTGTCCTCCCCCAAAAACCAAGGAACCATTCCGGTAAAAATTCTCAAAAAGGCGAATCGGAAAATAGTCTGTAAAGTGGCCTAATAAAGCTAAAGCGACTAGAAATCCCCAATACAAATGGAAATTCCCCCAAGGAATTACGAATTTATGTTTTGTTTGGCGAGGGAAATCTTTGTAGTTCAAGGAAGAAACAATGCCCCCTAATACTAATACGAGTGGAAAGATATAGGGACTATGAAAAGCGATACCCAGAAATAAGGTGACTAATAAAATTACCACATACATCGGCCCTGTAATCACCTTTTTGGCCATAAACCAACCCGCCTGCAAAATCAGACCAATTCCCACTGGCATGACATAGTGCAAAATGGACTGATTACGTAAAAATGTCATCCCATAGGCCGCTAGGGTCATAATGAAGACCGCTGGGGTAATCCAAAAAAACAAGGTGAGATAAGCCAAGGTAGCCCCACCTCGCTTCAAACCGATCGCTGTGATCATTTGAGTCGAGGTAGGGCCTGGTAAAACAGAGCAGAGTGCCTGTATTTCAAATAATTCTACTTCTGTTAAATACGCACGTTTCTTTACCAATCGGTCTAAAAAGAGCGCAAAATGTACTTGAGGTCCACCAAAAGAGGTGCAGGCTAAAACCAAGATATCGATCAGAAAATCCAGGTGTTTTAGCCGCTTCATTTATGCCTTTTTAAGTCCTAATTCGATCAGCCTTTCATTCAAAAATGCCCCTGCCGTCATATCCGTATATATTTTAGGATACTCTGTTGATACACAAGAAGACAAACAAGTTAAATCCATTTCTGAACGCGGGTGCATGAAGAAAGGAATTGAATAACGCGATGTTCCCATCTTTTCTCTCGGCGGATTCACCACGCGATGTATCGTCGATTTCAATTTGTGATTCGTCAAACGATCTAACATATCACCTACATTCACTACCACTTGGTCTGGTAATGCCGTAATGGGTATCCATTTACCATCCATACGTAACACCTCTAATCCTTCCGCAGAAGCTCCCATTAAAAGGGTAATTAGATTAATGTCTCCATGAGCAGCTGCTCTCACAGCTCCTTCCGGTAAGGAATCCGGGTCTAAAATTGGGAAATAGTGAATTGCACGTAGAATGGAATTTCCATTCTTTACACGTGATTCAAAATAATCTTCAGGTAGTTCTAAATACAGCGCAATCGCCTGCAATAAGGCTTTTCCTGCCTTTTCTAAGGTTTGATAAGCCTCAACGGAATATTTTTCAAAATCAGGATATTCCGCAGGAAATACATTCTCAGGGTATTCAGACCATACCGAATCTCCATCCTCCTTGCGTGGCTGACCCACGTGATAGAATTCCTTCAAATCAGGTACCTTGAAACCTTTCGCTGTTTCTTTTCGCTTACCGATATAACCACGTTGACCTGCAATTCCCTCAATTTCGTAGGTTTGCTTTAGGGCATCAGGAGATTGAAAGAATTGCTCCACCTCGCTATATAGCTTGGAAGTGAAGTCATTCGTTAGTCCGTGACCCTTAATCGCCACAAATCCTATCGTATTAAAAGCAGCCCCTAAATCTTGTACAAATTTCGCCTTACGTGTAGCATCTCCTGAAAGGAAATCAGCTAAATCGAGCGAAGGAATTTCATCTAATAACATCTTATTTACTAAAGTTGGTTGATACAAAGTCCCAGTTTACTAGGTTCCAAAAAGCTGCGATATAATCCGCGCGCTTATTCATATATTTCAAGTAATACGCATGTTCCCACACGTCTAAAGCTAAAATCGGTTGTCCTTTCACATCTGCCACATCCATTAAAGGATTATCTTGATTAGGCGTAGAAGAGATAACTAATTTACCATCTTTCTTGATTAACCAAGCCCAGCCTGATCCAAAACGAGACGTCGCTGCCTTGGTGAATTCAGCTTTGAATGCATCAAATGAGCCGAAATCAGCCTCGATTTGTTTGGATAATGCCTCGGATGGTTTCGTTCCTTTGGCAGGCCCTAATACATTCCAGAAAAAGCTGTGATTCCAGTGTCCTCCCCCATTATTGCGCACCGCAACGGGTTGAGTAGATACAGTGGCTAAAATTTCTTCCAATGTCTTCGTCGTTCCCGGTAAAGCCTTATTCAAATTATCCACGTAGGCCTTGTGATGGCGATCGTGGTGAATTTCCATCGTTAAACGATCGATATGAGGCTCTAACGCATCAAAAGCATATGGCAAAGCAGGTAAAGTAAATGAATCTGCCACAGGTGCAGAAAAAGAAGGCAAAACTAAGCTAGCTCCCGCAAGAACTACTGATTTCTGTAAAAACTCAGCACGTTTCATCGTTATTTGGTTTTATACTATTCGTACGTCACTCGACCTACTATACTTCGGCCCAATGTAATCTCGTCTGTATACTCTAAATCACCCCCGATCGGGATTCCACGCGCGATTGTTGATAATTTAACAGGGAACTCTTTTAATTTTTTGGTCAAATAAAAAGCCGTTGTATCACCCTCCATCGTAGGACTAAGGCCTAAAATCACCTCCGAAACCTTCCCCGAGGCTACGCGAGCAACTAAGGATTCGATGGTTAAATCACCTGGCGAAATACCAGACAAGGGCGAAATGATCCCTCCTAACACATGGTATAATCCGGTAAACTGGCCTGTATTTTCGATGGCTAACACATCCCGTAAATCCTCCACCACACAAAGGATGCTCTCATCCCGCTTGTGGCTGGCACAAATACCGCACAAATCTCCATCTGAAATCATGTGACATTGAGGGCAGTATTTCGACTCGCTACGCAATTGAACCACCGCATGCGCAAGTAGAAGGCATTGAGCTTCTGGACGTTTCAATAAATGCAAGGCTAAACGTAGCGCTGATTTTTTACCAATTCCGGGGAGTTTGGAAATCTCCTCCACGGCTTGTTCAATCATCTTCGAAGGATAGGTATTCATCATGCGCTGGCTTCTATTTCTGCTGAGATTCCTCTACGGCAAATTTCATTGCGCATAGCCACTAATTCGTCAAATCCTCCGGTTTTCACCCCGCATTTTCCTCTAAAATGAATCTGTAAAGTACATTGTTCCGCTTGTTGAGGTGTGTGCTCACAAACCTCAATCAAAGTCAAAATAACGTATTCAAAGGAGTTTACTTCATCATTATAGACCACCAGTTGATGGGCTTCGATCACCTCTTCCTCTACGAGGGTGGAGGTTTCTTCTTGCCATTTTTCCTGATTTTGAAAAGAAAAAGGTAGACGATAAATACTATCTACACAGAATTCCATATTTTTGATGAATTTGAAATCAAATTTAAAAAAAAATCCGTTCCAAACCTTATGTCTGTACAATTAGCTGGAGGAATTCTTGCCCTCTATTTTGGCCTGCTGTTAGCAATCTCGTATTTTACCTCTCGAGGCGCTGACACCCACGCATTTTTTACAGCTAATCGCGAGTCCCCATGGTGGCTAGTGGCCTTTGGGATGATTGGAACATCGATTTCGGGTTTGACTTTCATTTCTGTACCGGGTGCCGTAGGCAAGACCTATTTCACGTATTACCAGGTGATTTTAGGTCATTCACTGGGTTATTTAACTATCGCCTTAGTGCTGATGCCGCTGTATTACCGATTGAATTTGATTTCAATCTATGGCTATCTAGAAAAACGCTTTGGTTTTTGGTCCTATAACACGGGTTCAGCCTTCTTTTTATTATCTAGAACCATCGGTTCAGCCGCACGTCTTTATCTAGCAGTAAACGTCTTGCAAATCGCCATCTTCGCCCCTATCGGCGTGCCTTTTATCGTGACGGTATTTGTTTCCATCTTCTTGATTTGGCTGTATACGCACCGCGGAGGGGTTAAAACGATTATTTGGACGGACACCTTGCAGACCTTGTTCCTTCTAGTTGCGCTCTTTATTACGATTGTTTTAGTAGGCCAAAAAATGGACATGAGCATCCCTGATATGATTCAACAGGTAAGTGCGAGCAAGTACTCTCACTTGTTTGAATGGGATTGGAAGAACCCACATTTCTTCGGAAAAGACTTCCTTGCTGGGGTATTTATCGCCATCGTGATGACAGGATTAGACCAAGATTTAATGCAGAAAAATTTGACCTGCAAGTCCATCGGTGAAGCACAGAAAAACATGTTCTGGTTCTACTGGGTGCTGTTATTTATCAATATCTTATTTCTTTCATTAGGCGCTTTATTGTATTTGTATACCGCATCAAAAGGCATCACTGTTCCTACGAAAACGGATGAATTATACCCGATGTTAGCCTTAGGAGGAGAGTTCGGAACCTTAGCTGCAGTTACCTTCTTATTAGGCATTATAGCAGCTTCTTATGCGAGTTCAGATTCTGCTTTAACCGCTTTGACAACCTCCTTCTGCATTGATTTCTTGAGTATCGAGAAGTTCAAAGAGAAAAAGCAGAATAAAATGAAGCACTGGGTCCACATCGGGTTCT